>CAYYNJ010000130.1:2978-7872 GCA_964472775.1 uncultured Spirochaetaceae bacterium | reverse complement strand
GTTCCTCCGAGGATTCGAAGAGAAAGAAGGGGCCGTTTCCCAGCCCCGGGGCGGGGGATCCCTCTTGAATGAGGCCTCTAATCCGGGGATGCAGGGGGACGAAGCTATGGTGGCAGAGAATCTTGAGGAAGGGGTCCGAGGGCTCTTCCAGCTCGACTATCAGGATGTGGTCCCCTTCGGCGCGGATAGCCACCTTTTCCGGCTCGGCGGTGAGGCCGGTACGGAAATCCCGGGCTCCTTTAATGCCGTCCAAGAGAAACGAATAGGGGGCATTTCGCCGGGGATCCAGGAGCATGAGCCAAGTTTCCCTGAAATCTTCGGCGGTGACCGTATCGCCGTTCCAGTAAAGCGCCTCGGGTCTCAGGTAAAACCGGTAGGTGCGGCCGTCTTCGCTGACTTCCCAACGCTGGGCCACCCCGGGCAGGGGATCCAGGGTAAACGGGTGGTAGGTGACTAGACCTTCGTAGAGGGCGGAATAGAGCTGTGCCTCGGTGGCACTGAATGATTCGAGGGGGTTATAGATCAGGCTTTCCGAGGAAAGACTAACTACCAGGGTCTTTTCTTTTACGTAATTGGTTCCCTCTTCGGCAGGAAGGGCCGTGAGGGCGCCAAGAAGGGCGGCTAACAGCAGGAGTTTCTTCAACATATAGGGAATTTACGGCTTTTTCGGCGCTTCGTCCAGAGTTACTTTGATCGTGCGGGAATACCCCTTACTAAAGGCCTAGCCAGGGAAAAAGGAGATTCTCAAGGACCGGCCTCTAAGTGGCGGGCGGGTCAGTGCCCCTGCCGGTGGCCCCAGGGGTTTTCATCGGCGGTGAGCCGGGAAAGGAGGATTTTCCGCATCTCTGCCGCCCACAGGGACATCTCCTCCCGTATTTCCGGTGATAACCGCCGGCCGGCGGCCTGAAGAAGCTGCTCCACCTGGGAACGGCTGCGGGCTCCCCCTAAGACCGATGAAACCCCCGGCTGTCCTAGCACCCAGGATAAAACCAGTTCCAGCGCCGGCCGTCCCGTCTGTTCCGCCAGGCGGAAAATCCGGGTTCGCAGGCTTTCAAGCGCCGAGGCAAAGGGCGGCCGGAGCAGGATCAGATCTTTCCTCCCGTCCCGCGGAGCCGGAGTGTCCGGCGGCAGGAGCAGCAGCCCCTGGGCCAGGGGCGAGTAAGCCACAAAGTCGATCCCCTCTTCACGGCAATAGGGGATTAATTCCTCTTCCGCCAGGGGCCAGGCCAGGCTGTAGGCTCCCTGACAGAGGGTGATGTCGGTGTGGCGGCGTGCTTCCTTTAGCTGGGCCAGGGAAAAATTACTGACCCCCAGATGTCCGATAAGGCCCGCCGTTTTCAGTTTTTCCAGCTCCGACAGGATGGCGGGCATGTCGCATTTTTCGTTGGGCCAGTGGATGTAGTAACCGTCGATGTGGTCGGTCATGAGCCGTTTTAGGCTCCGGTTTAAGCCTTTCTCAACGTTGCCGGCCAGGGTGGGGTAGAACTTGCTGGAGAGGAAGAGGTTCCCCCTGTCCCGGCGGAGCTGCTGACCCAGGAGCTGTTCCGCTTGGCCGTTGCCGTAGGCCGGTGCGGTGTCGAAAAGGCGAATTCCCCCCCGGAGGGCGGCGGCGACGGCTCGTATGCTGTTCCTGCGGTCTTGGCCTTCCCAGTACCCCTCTGAAAACGCCCAGCTTCCCAGGCCCAAACCGCCGGGAAGGCGGGGGTTTTTATCCCGATTATCCATAATAGTCATTATGCACGGCGGAGCCGCCGGGGCAAGGGGTTGATTTTTTTCAGCCCCCGTGCCATATATGTTGAGCTTTCGGCGGATTTGCCGAAACGGGGGTTCTTGCCCCCCTTTACCAGCGGCTGAGCCTTTTAACCTTTTATTCTTTTTTCCCCTTGGCCGTGGATTTTTTGGGAGGATTCTTATCAAACCTTACATTATTGGGGGCGGCGCATTTTTTGCCGCCCTGCTGCTCATTTTAACGTCCTGTCAGGGCCTTGCCTCGGCAGAAACCTCGGGGAGAACCTCGCCTTGGACGGTCCCCCAGGCGTACCTCTATTTTCAGGGAGCCCCGGCGGCGGGAGAGATTGCCCCGGCCGGAGCGTCCGCATCGGATACGGCCGTGGCGGGAAAGCTCCCCCGGAAAGGGGAAGAACCGTCTTTGGATCCGGCTAAAACGGCCCTGCTGGTTCAGCTGGAAAAGAGTACCGACTACGGGCTGGCCCTGCTGCGGACCCCCGAGTACCGCCAGCGGGTGGTGGATTTTTACACCGAAGAGACCGGTTCTGCCGAGATTGCCCAGATCATCCTTGAAGAAGCCCAGGTTCAGGATATTCCCCTCTCCCTGGCTTTTGCCTTGGCGTGGGTGGAGAGCCGGTACAATCCTTTTGCGGTAAATCACAACAGCAGTTCCGTGGACCGCGGACTTTTCCAGCTCAACAGCCGCTCCTTTCCCGAGGTGGCGGAGGATCAGTTTTTTAATCCCGCCTTGAACGCCAGCTTAGGGATGGAATACCTCCGGCAGTGCCTGGAGGCGGGGGAGTCTGAGATTGTGGCCCTGGCCATGTATAACGCCGGCCGGACCCGGGTCACCCAGGGGGGAACCCCCATGATGACCCTGGAGTATATCTCCCTCATCCTGGATTACCGGAACCAGCTGGAAGAGCGGTTCTACGCCCGCTGCTTTAAGGAACCGGTTTCCCGGGCGGCGGTAAAAGCGAAGGTTCGGCCCCATTTGGTTATTGACACAAAGAAGGGGATCAAATAGCCTCATCGGTATGATTTTAGTACTGAGCAGGGATATTCGGCAGAGCGAAAAAGAGGCCATCATCGGCCATTTATCGGCCCGGGGCTTTCGGGTCCGCGAAATTGTCGGGGAAGAAGAGACGGTCATCGGAGCGGTCGGGTCTGTTTCGGTGGATCCCCGGGAACTGGAGCTCCTTCCGGGGGTGGTCCGGGTTATTCCCATCTCCAAGGCGTATAAACTGGCTTCCCGGGAACTTAAAAAAGCCGACACCATCGTCAATGTCGGCGGTGTCCGTATCGGCGGGCCCCGGGTGACGGTCATCGCCGGTCCCTGTGCGGTGGAATCCCGGGAACAGATCATGGAAGCCGCCGAGGCAGTGCGGAATTCCGGCGCGGTGATCCTCCGGGTAGGTGCGTATAAGCCCCGAACCTCCCCCTACGCCTTCCAGGGACTCAAGGAAGAAGGCCTCAAGTACCTCAAAGAAGCGGGTGAAAAATACGGTATGCCCGTTTCCACCGAGATCGTGTCCACCGAAACGGCGGATCTCATGCTCGATTATGTGGATATTTTCCAAGTCGGCGCCCGGAATATGCAGAACTTTGAGCTGCTCAAAAAAGTGGGAAGCCTGGGGCGCCCGGTTTTTCTCAAACGGGGGCTCTCGGCCACCATCGAAGAGTGGCTCATGGCGGCGGAATACCTGATGGCCCATGGCAGCGAGGATGTGATCCTCTGTGAGCGGGGCATCCGGACCTTCGAAACCTATACCCGAAATACCCTGGACCTCTCGGCCATTCCGGTTGTCCGGAAACTGAGTCATCTTCCCATCATCGTTGATCCCAGCCACGCCACGGGAATGCGTGCCAAGGTTCTCCCCATGGCCCTGGCGGCGGTGGCGGCGGGGGCGGACGGATTGATGGTGGAAGTGCATCCCAATCCTGATAACGCCATGTCCGACGGGCCCCAATCCCTCTATCCCGCCCAGTTTGAGAAACTCATGAGGGACGTGGAAGCCCTCTGCCCGGTGGTGGCCAAGGATCTTGAGCTTCTACCCCAGATTCGGCTCCAGTCCCGGATGGTGGTGGCCTCCGACGAAGCGGAAACCACCGACGGACTGACCGTGGCGTTTCAGGGGACCCGGGGTGCCTACAGCGAGCAGGCCCTGCTTCGGTATTTTCATGACCATAATCCTGTGGGCCGCGGCTGTAAACGATTTCTCGATGTGTTCCGCGAAGTAATCGCCGGCAAGTCGGATTACGGCATCATCCCCATCGAAAACTCCCTGGCCGGTTCGATCCATGAGAACTACGACCTTCTTATCCAGCATCCCGACGCCGAAATAGTCGGGGAGGTGATACACCGGGTGGAGCACAGCCTGATAGGATATGAAGGAACCAAGCCGGAGGCTCTTGAAAAGGTCTTCTCCCACCCCCAGGGGTTGGCGCAGTGCGCCTTTTATTTAGACAGTCTCACCGGTGTCGAACAAGTGCCCTTCTACGATACCGCCGGATCGGTGGCCCACGTCGCGGAGGCGAAAAACCCCCTATGGGGCGCCATAGCCAATGCGGCGGCGGCGGGCTACTACGGGCTTTCGGTGTTGAAAGAGGGAATAGAAAGCAATCCCAGCAACTACACCCGGTTTTTTGTGGTGACCCGGTGGGGCCGTCAAACCTCTCAAGAGCCCAATAAGGCCTCACTCATATTTACCCTCCCCGATAAGGCGGGATCTCTCTTCCAATGCACCCGTATTTTTGCCGAAGAAGGGCTGAACATGACTAAGTTAGAGTCACGGCCGCAGTTAGGCAAACCCTGGGAGTATATGTTCTATGTGGACGTGGAAGTAGAACGGGGGGAGAGCGAAAAACTCAGGAAAGGGGTGGAACGGCTCAGTAAGGAAATGGAAAACTTCCGGAACCTGGGGATGTACAGCCGGGCCTGATCAACGGAGAACGGGGCGGTTATTCCGCCCCGGGGGCCTCTTCGATCAGTTTTCAGCCATGCCGAGCCGGCGGAGTTGTTCCATTTCTTCTTTACGGGAGGCGAACTGAAAACGCTTCCGGTTGGCGCTCTGGATACAGTTTTTGATGCTGTCCACCTCTTTCTCGATGGGCAGAAGCTTTCCTCTTTCGTCACGGGACGCTTCCTCCCGCTGTGAAACCATGA
>CAYYNJ010000130.1:0-2968 GCA_964472775.1 uncultured Spirochaetaceae bacterium | reverse complement strand
CGGTTTTCTGAAGTTCCGCCACCTGATTGGCTAAAAACTCGTAGATCCGGTCGTCGCTGGCGTTGCTGAGGCGCTGGTACACCGGGCTGATGTCACCTACGAGGCTCTGCAGTTTTTTCGACTGCTGCATGGCGCTGACGTAAAAAATGGTAAAATCCACCTGCAGGGCCGTGGAGAGGGAGGAGGATTCCTCGAAGACCTCGAGATCCATCAGCCTCTTATTGGTATCTTTAGAGACAATTCCGGCAAACCATTTTCTAATCCTCTCCCCCAGACTGTCCTTCTTTGACTCCAGCAGGGTAAAGTTGTTCTTCAGCTTATTAAGGCTCAATTCCAGGGGGGTAGAGGCCGCACCCAGGAGCCGGACTGCTTCCATGAGGGTCGCTTTAAAAGAAATCTCTTTGGCGGTTTTCTTTTTTACCTCCTTCGGCTTAAGCCGCTGAAGGAGGTCGTTCTGCAGCTTTTCGGCGTTGGCGGAAAAGCTTTCATTCAAAGCCTCCTGGATGAGATCGGCATAAAACGGTTTATCCTCGTAGAGGGATGTGAAGCGCCGCCGAATGGCCTTCATCAGATTCTCCATCTGACTGGTCACCTGCTCCCGGGTGATCTCCAAGGGGGGGAAGATATCCCGACGCATCAGTTGTTTATAGTTTTCCCGGTGGAAACTGGTAAGCTCCTTCAGGTCCTGCAGGATCATCTTGGTTGTCTTCGTTAGTTCGGTCAGGGAGTTGCCTAGAATCCCGGCGGATACCGTGTCGGTATCGGGAGCCACCTTCCGTACCATCTCGGAAAGCAAAGACGTATTGATATCCTCGGTGGTGGTGTGGCCCACTTTCTCCCATTTAATAAAGGTTGCCAGGGCGGCCAGAGATTTGATTCTCTGCATGTTCAGATAGGAGATGGAGAACTGATAGTAGTGGTTTAAAAACTCCAGCTGGCTGTCGAAGTTCGAGAGGCGGATGCTCATCTGCATGGACCGCTCCGACTCGGTCATGGGGCCCGTGGCAGGGATGGTTATCTCTGAGATTTTCTGCTCGTACTTGTAGGGATCCTCTTGAAGCAGGGACTTCCGAACCAGAATGTTGTATACGGTCTGGTAGGATTTGTGATAGACGAGAAAATTATCCCTGATGCGGGGAAGGAGCTCCCGCTCAATCTCTTGTTCTTTCTGAGCTAGAATCTCTTCCACACGCTCGGTATATTGGGCTAAGGAATCCATGGATTAACATTATCGGATTCTGATCGATCTAGCAAGAAGGAGAAAAGAATTCTTACCGAAACGGGCCCGATATGAAGCAGGGAGGCGGTGGACCCGGTCTTCTTAGGGTATGAAAAGGTATTTTGCTCTTTTATTTTCCTGTCTCCTATTGATTTCCGGCTGCTGGATCCTGCCCTTTCCCCAAGTGGTCACCCTCCGGCTTCCCGAGATTCCTCCGGGGTGGACCGGGTCCGCTTTTCAGTTCACCCTCTCCTATCCCGACAGCACCGGCGAAATCGTGTGGCGGCGGGATCTTACGCCAGGAGACCGGGTTGTGTACCTCCTCCCCCGGGATCCCCCTGCTCCGGTGGCGCCTTATCCCCATCCCCCAGGGCGGCGGGCTCCCGTGCCGGGACTAAAATGCGCCGGGGCGTTCTACCCCCTGGAGGGCGGGGGAACCCGCCCCCTGGAATTGACCTGGCAGGACGGGTTTTTGGCGGAGCTGCTGCAGCGGCTCACCCCCGAAGAGCGGGCGCCCTTGAATATTCCGGTTATCCGGGAGAAGATTGCGGCGGTTTCGCCGGAAGATTCCTGGGCGGTGGATGCGGAAGCCCTGTTGGATGCCCTGCTCTACCACCGGTTTACCTCCGCTGCGGTGAAGCCTTTGCCCACCCATACCTGGGAAATTCCCGGGGGATGGGGCGGTTATTGGCGGGGGAATCCCCTGATTCCTTACTCCCCCGGGGCAGAGGATGCCTCCGTGATGGCGGAGGGCATCCATTTCTTGGGATCTCCCGACGGGACGGATTTTGTCCGACTAGAGATAACCGAAGACGGGTGGCGCGGCTTGTCCCTGGGAAGCGGCGCCGTCCTGTCGGGCCCGTGGGATTAGGAAGATCGGAATATAAAAAAGGATAAACTTTGCCCCAACCCCTCTTTGAGAGAGGCGACAATCCGCCGATCTTCTAGTATAGTGCGGCTGACAACTTGTGAAACCTATAAGGACGAGGCGGGGTGATGAAAGAAACTTACAAAATAGCGGTGGTATGCGGGAAGCTGTGAGATGTGGACGGCTTTTCTCTGGAGGTGGATAAATGGATCGAGGTCCTTATCTCTCTGGGGCACCAAGTCTACGCCGTGGCGGGTCATTTTGCCGCCAATCTTCCTCTGGTTCCCCCGGACCGGAGGATGACCCTGCCGGCCCTCCGGTTTGACGCGGAGTTTCAGAAGAACATCGAAGCCTCCATGTTTCCCTACATCGCCCCGGGGAACCGGAAGACCCGGGCCCCCGGTGAAAGGGAGGGGCTGCTGCGGGAACTGGATACCCGGGGCGACGAAGCGGCGGAACAAATTCATAACTTCGTTCTGGAAAACGGCATCGACGTGGTGGTGGCAGAGAATACCAACGCCATGCCCATGACCCTCACCGCCGCTTCGGCGGTTTACAAGCTGGCGGAAGAGTACAAGATGGCGGTGATCTTTCATCACCACCATTTTTGGTGCGAGAGAAGCCGGTTCAGCGGCAGCCACCTGGAGCCTCTGCTCAACCAGATCATGCCCCCCGACGATCCCTCCCTGGAGCACGTGGTGATCTCCTCCTACGCCGCCCACAACCTCCGAACCATCAAAAGAATCAATCCTCTGATCGTGCCCAACTGTGAAGATTTCCGCAATCCTCCGGTACCCGACGGCTACAACCGTCACTTCCGGGAGGATCTGGGGTATGCCCAAGACGACATTCTCTTCGTTCAGCCCACCCGTATCGTACCC
>CAYYNJ010000129.1:0-7912 GCA_964472775.1 uncultured Spirochaetaceae bacterium | reverse complement strand
GCGAAAGGGCGATCAGAACCTGGACCTGGACCGAAAGGGCCCTCACCGCCACCTGGGACGGCCGGGAAGACTCGGGACAAGTTGCGGCCGACGGTCCTTACCGCTATCGGCTGGAAGGAGAAGACCTGGCGGGAAACAGAAAGACCTTTTTAACCGAGGCTTTCACCCTGGATACCACCCCTACACCGGTTCGCCTTAACCCTGCCAAACTGGTTTTCAGTCCCAACGGCGACGGCGACGATGACAGCCTGACCTTCAATATGGCTCCGGCAATTACCACAGGCATTGAGGGGTGGCGATTCTCCGTCCGTAACGAGGAAGAAAAGACCGTCTTTACCTTGACCGAACCCTCCGACGTTGTTCCCCCCGCCCTCGCCTGGGACGGCCGGAATTCCGAAGGAATGGTCCAGGAAGGCCGATACCAGGCCGTCCTTGAAGTGCTCTATCTCAAGGGCAACCTGGGTCAGGCGGTTACAGAAATGCCTTTTACCATAGATGTATCGCCCCCCCAGATCACCCTCAAGGCTTCACCCCTGCCGTTCTCCCCCGATGGCGACGGAGTCGATGATGCCTTGACGATCACGGTTGGCAGGGAAGATCCCTCGGGAATCCGGCGGTGGAGCGCCCGGATTCTGGATCCCACCGGTGTCGTGTTTCACACCTTTGATACCGCCGCTTCCCGAAACGGTGTTCTCAACTGGAACGGCAAAGACCGAAGGGGAGAACTGGTTCAGTCCGCCTCCGACTACACCCTGGAAGTAACCGTCGAAGACAATGTCGGCAACAGGGCGGTGGCCTCCACCGTCATCCCCATCGACATTCTGGTCCTTAAAGACGGGGACCGTCTCAAGATCAGTATCTCCAGCATCTACTTCAAGCCCAACACCGCTGACTACCTGGATGTGGACCCCGAACTGCGGCAAAAGAATCTTGAGACCCTGGATCGTCTGGCGGTGATCCTCGCCCGGTACGGTCAGTATAAAATCCAGCTGGAAGGTCACGCCGTCAGGGTATACTGGAACGACCCTGCCCGTTGGCAGAATGAAGAGAGGGAAACGCTGATGCCGCTTTCCCAGGAAAGGGCGGAACGGATCCAGGCGGCCCTGACCCAGCGGGGTATCGCCGGTACAAGAATGACCAGCACCGGTGCCGGAGGATACCGTCCCGTGGTACCCCATGGCGATCTGGTGAACCGGTGGAAAAACCGCCGGGTGGAATTTATCCTGGTTAAGTAAAATCAAAACCGCCATCCCGGTCTGCACCGGGGTGGCGGCATTTCAGAGACGGCTCGTAGAAAATTAAAAAAAAACATTGATATTAGATGGTTCTACCGGTCATCCTCCGGAACCTGGTCCGGCATTTCCTGCTCCGCTGCAGGCTCGGCGCGCGCCTCTTCATGAACATCCTTCTCTTTCAGATCATCCCCGGCGGTTGATTCCGACCCTTTCATTTTCCGGTTCTTTCGTCTTTCTGCACCGGCGGCGAACCTGTCCGCCAGAGCCTTGAAGGGGGAGGGTTGACGGCCCCCGTTTCCCGCCACGGCACGATCCGCTTTGGCCGCCTTGGCAGCCTTCAACATCTTCGCCGCCCGGGTGGAAATCCCGGAAAGCCTGTCCGCGCCGAACTCCCACAAGCAAAAATGCAGCGCCCCCTCCTTGCCAAAAACAGGAGTACACACCGCCCCTTTCTTCTCCGGTTCCTGCCAGAAAGTGCGCTGTTTTTCCATCAGCACCAATACTTCTTTCAGGTTGATTTCCGGGAGAAAGTCCAGGATGGTCTGTCCTCCCAGTGCTCCCTGGCTGTTTCGGCACTTTTCCTCCACAGGACGACTCATGGCCAGGACTTTTCCTGTTACATCGGTGACTACCGCCGGATCGCTGTACCCGTAGAGCAGCAACCGCAACAGGCTGTTATGGGCGGCAATACGGTTCGACCGCATCACCAAAAGATTGTTCTGATCCAGCATGAGGCGCTGAATAGCCAGCCCCGTGCGGCCCAGACCATGGAAAATCTTTTCTGCATGAGGCTGGGAGACATCCTCTATCTTGGCGATTCGTCCCAGTTCCGATAGAATTTTTCTGTGCCTCAGCAAAACCGAGAGTCCAATCCAAAGCTGCAGAAGCAGAACCACGATACCCCAGAATAAAAGGTTCTCCACCTCAATCTTCAGCTCCACCGGATTTCCCGACTGCAGATCCATCCCCAGAAAAATTATCGCAGCGGTCAGGATCAGAATGAGGATAAAGGATACCACCAGCCTCTTGAGCGAGATCACAATCATGAGCCCGCTCCCGTGCTGACCAGGAACTCTTCAATCTTTTCTTCCTCGCCAATGAGGATCAGGGTATCCCCCTCCTTCAGAATGTCATCGGGGCCGGGGAAGATAACTTTTTCATTCCGCAGGGTATTCCCGTCTCCATCCAGGGCAGTTTCCACCCGACGAATGGCGGAAAGCCGTATGCCGAACCGGTTTTCGAGATTCAAGGCCTGGGCCTTATACTTTATGTAGGGTTCAGGAAGGTTGGCTTCAGAGAGGATCAGGTTTCCCGAGAGAACCACCCGCTCCATCACCGACGGGCTGATCAGATTCAATGCCACCCGCCGCCCTTGACGCTCTTCAATATTTATCACCTCATCGGCCCCCACCTTCTTGAGGACCCGGGAATGGTTCTTGTTTACCGCCCGGGCGATAATGAGGGGAACGCCGATTTGTTTCATCAAGGCCGTGGTGAGGATGCTTGCCTCGATGTTGTCGCCGATGGCAACCACGGCAGCATCCACCTGATCCAGGGGTGCGTCGGCCAGGGATTCTTCATCGGTGGAATCAAGGAGAATTGCCTGGGATACATAATCCTTGACTTTGTTGACCTGGGAAGGGCTGTTATCGATGGCAATAACCTCTCCCCCTTTCTCCGCTAGAATTTCACAAACCTTCTGACCAAATAAGCCTAATCCAATGACGGCAAATGTTTTTGGCATAAACTTCTCCTCTGAAAAAAACGGTTAACCTATAAGAATAGTGGTATCCGGATAGGACACCCGGGACGCCTTCTCCGATACAGCACTGGCAGAGAGGAGGGTCAGGGGGCCCAACCGGCCGATAAACATGAGAATCACAATGATAAGTTTCCCCGGGACAGAAAGGGCTCCGGTTATTCCCGCTGAAAGACCCACGGTGGCGAAGGCCGAAACCGCTTCAAACAGAATCGGGATCGGCGGCAGATCCTCGGTGATAAACAGAAGCAAAGAAGCGATGAACACGGCGAGGATCCCAAAAACAATTACAGTGAAAGCCTGAAGCACCTGTTCCCGGGGGACCAAGTGGCCCCGGATCAATACATCCTCACCCCCGGTTCGGAAAGAATGGATGTAGGCCAGCACGACCCCTAAACTGTTAACCTTTATTCCCCCGGCGGTGCTGCCGGAGGCCCCGCCAATGAACATAATACCCATCATGAACATCAGGGTCCCTGTTCCCATGGCTTCGAAAGGAAGGGTATTAAATCCGGCGGTTCTGAGGGTGACGGCCTGAAAAAAAGCTGACAAATACTCTTCACCCAGGGGAAGCCCGGAAAGGGTGCGGGCGTATTCAAGCTTGTAAATCACCAGCAGCGATACAAGGGTGAGTAAACCGGAAATCTTGAGAACTATCTGCGAGTTTATGGAAAGACCTGCTTTTTTCCGATGCAGCAATTTCCTGACCGCCACAGAGACTTCGGTGATAACAGTGAAGCTGATACCCCCGGCGATTATCAGGGCGGCGATGGTAAAATTTACCCAGGGGCTGCTGCGGAAAGAGACGAGGCTGTCTGTATAGAGAGCAAATCCGGCATTACAGAAAGCGGAAATTGCATGGAAAATGCTGTGAAAAACAGCTTTTCCCGCCGGCAGGCCCCCCAGGAGAAACCGGGGAAAAAGAACCGCCGCCCCACCCAACTCGATGGCAAAGGTGAGAATTATGATTCGCTTAACACTGTTTATAATGGAACGCATATCTGAAGCGTTGAGCATATAACTTAAAAGTTTCCGGTCCTTCAAGCTTACCGATCTCCTAAAGGAAAAAACCAGAAAGTAGGAAAGAAGCATGATACCCAGCCCGCCGATCTGAATGACCACAAGAATGACAAGCTGTCCCCAGAAGGTAAAATCCACCGCGGTGTCCACCACAATAAGACCGGTAACGCAAACCGCCGAGGTGACCGTAAAGAGGGCATCCACAGGCCGAATATGGCCGGAACTGTTCATGGGAGGCATCATGAGAAGCAGGGTTCCCACCAGAATCACCAGGATAAAACTGGCCACCACGGTTTGGGCGGGCTTACTGAAGATTGATGAAAGGTAGCCCTTCAGTTTTCTGACCCGGCCGTAGATTTTCAGGACCAGGGCAATATTCCTTATCACCACCAGGAAAAAGTATCCTTTGAATAATTCTCCTGCAGGAAGGGCGGAAACGATCCTGTTGGCGGTAAAGAATCCTAAATACACAGCCAAAAAAACCAGAGAAGGTATATGGGTTCGAAAATAGTACCTTTTCAGCGGTGCCTTTATGAAGGCGGCAACCGCCTCGCCCAGAATCACCCCCGCCAGAAGATAATCCAGGAGTGTCAGAGCCCAGCCCCAGGTTTCCCTCTGGGAGGGCTGCTGTTCCAGGAAGAGACCCAGTATTCCCAGGATCAGTATGGTGAAAAGAAAAAACTTTTTCATCTCAGGAAGTATAGTATCGGTTTTTCAGGAAATGCAACATAATAGTTATCCCTCCTTTTTAAAGGGCCGAACCACAAATTTTTCCAGGGCCCCAATCTGCTCGGCACTCCCCAGGGCGATCAGCTCATCCCCCTCTTGAAGCACCGCAGACGCCAGACTGGCCTGGGTGGAATCATTCATCTTGGTTCTTCCCTCGGGATCAATGACCCCAATAATTACCGCCCCGGTATTCTGACCAATTTTGCTCTCCCTCAGGGATACGCCGATGAGATGGGACCCTTTCCCCAGTTTAACCGACTCTATGCCCACCCCTCCCATTTTCCCCGACTGAATCCCTTCGAGAAAGCCGGCTATGGAGGGTTGAATACTCACCGCCGCCAGGCGGCGCCCGGCGATCTGTTTGGCGCTGATCACCCGATCCGCCCCGGCTTTGAGAATCTTCTTCACCGCCCGATCCTCCGCCGCCTGGCTTACGATATGCAGTTTCGGGTTGAGCTGGCGGGCGGTGAGAACCACGAAAACATTCTGCTGGTCGTCGGGGAGACAGGAAATAAGACCCCGGGCGGTGTGAATCCGGGCCTCTTCCAACACTTCCTCTTCGGTGGCATCACCCTGAATAAAAACCACATCGGGATGCCGGTTCCGGTCCACTTCGGTGATATTCACATCAACCACCACAAACCGGGCCTTCTTGCGCTGCAGTTCGTCCATGGTTTCCCGGCCTACGGCGCCGAAACCGATGATGATATGGTGGTCTTTCATAAGAGACAGGAGTCTTTTCATGCGTCTCTCCTTGACGGTATGGAGAATCTGCCCTTCAAAAATGAAGGTGATCAGGGTGGAAGCGGTATAGCCCAGGATGACAATACCGGTGGTGATAAAAAGGATGGTGAAATACCGCCCCTCCCGGGAGAGGTCCCGTACCTCGCGGAACCCTACGGACGAAACGGTTATAAAGGTCATGTAAAGGCTTTCTTCCAGGGTCCAGCCTTCGATGAGATGGTACCCCAGGGTGCCTCCTATAACGAGCAGGGTGATCAGAATAACCGCAATGATGAATCTTTTTACCGGTGTCATATCCCTTCCTATTCTACCATAACCGTCACCCCTCCAGGGTAGAAACGGCCTTGATAACCCAGGAGAATCTCGTAGGGCCCCGATCCCTTATCGGCATCGAAGGTTAGGATGAACCGGGTATCCCCCCGCCATTCCGGTGTCAGGGGACCCATTCCGGTGTAGTACCGGGTGTCGGAGACATAGAACCGGGCCTGAGGATCGGGAACCTTGAGAAACACCGTCAAATCTTCCCGGGGTTTGACCCCCAGATAATCCAAGGTAAGGGTGACCCCCGAAGTTCCCAGTGGCACCGCTCCCGACGGAGCCTCCCGCACCTCGGCGGTGAGATCACCGAAAACCTGAACCCCGTGAACCTGCTCGCCGTACACCGCCCCGGTGCCCAGGTAGGTAAAACCTCCCGCCAGAATGTTCTTTCTATGGGGCGGAGAGTTCATCCAGCCCTCCACCAGATGGCGGGCCGCCTCTTCCGGGGTGGCACCGAAGTGGTAGGCGATATTCTCTCCCACCCCTCCTAAAAGACCGGGAAAAAGGAGACGTCGACGGCCTTCGGGATCCCGGCCGGTATGGTCGGTGTGGGAGAAGAAACTGTGGTCCCGCATGTTTTCACCGTGGTAGACCGAAAGGCGGTCCAGTCCGGGATGGGGCAGGAAGGCGGCAAGTCCCCGGCGGGTCCGCTCCCGGTTGGTGTACTCGAATATCAGCCGGGCCGTCTCAGCCTCGGTTCCCGGCGGCGGCACCAGCGAAGTTTCCCGCCCCTGGGCTCCCAGCACCGCCGCGGTCAGAAAAAGCAGCAGACCCGCCGCGGGAAAGATCCGCCGCCTCATAGATACTGCCTCTGGAGGAAAAATCCCAGGGCCATCATCATGGTGCCGTTATCGTAGGCTCCCCGGCCCATTTCCCGGATCACATCCAGGAGAGGCACCACCTCCACCTCCAGGTCTTCGTGCTCATCCAGGGAAAGCCCCCCCCGATGGGCCAAATCCTCCGCCAGGTAGACGTACTGGGTATTGGTCATAATGGCGGAGTTGGGATTTACCGCCCCCAGAAGGGTCAGCCTTCCCGCTTCATAGCCCGTCTCCTCCCGGAGCTCCCGGATCACCGCCGCATCCGGGGCTTCCCCGGGATCCACCATGCCGGCGGGAAACTCCATGGTGACGCTGCCGCTGCCCTGGCGGTACTGCCGTACCATCAGGCAGGCATCATTGCCGGCGGACTTAACCAAGGGGATCACCATGACCCAGTCCGGGGCCTGCAGCAGGTAGCGGTCCGCCCGCTGGCCCTGAGGGCTTATCCTGTGGGCATTAAAAACGGTAAAAATCTTACAGTCAGCCAATAAGGTTCGCCCCTCTTCGGCCCAGATAAAATCTTCGTCCTGTCGCATATTCATAAATCCTCCAGGGGATAGGCATAGAGTTTTCCATCAAACCCGCGATAGAACCGGAACCCTTCCTCTTCTTTCTCATGCCGCTCCGGGGTGAGCCGTATCTTTCCTCCCCCGCCGGGCAAATCCACCGCGTAAACCGGCAGGGCCAAACCACTGAGCCGCCCCTCTAGGCGGGACATGATATCCAGCCCCCGAAGCAGGGGAACCCGAAAGTGCGCCGTCCCCCGGGCTAAATCACCCTGAAAAAGGTAGGTGGGTTTGACCCTCAGCCCCACCAGGCGGCTGAAGAGCTCTTCCAGAACCTCTTCCTCGTCGTTCACCCCCCGCAGAAGCACCGCCTGATTGGCCACGGGAATCCCGGCGTCGCTGAAACGCTCCAGGGCGGCGGCGGCTTGGGAAGACAATTCCCGGGGATGGTTGACCTGTACCACCAGCCAGTGGGGACCGGTTTTCACTAGTTCCCGGATCAGGGTGTCGGTGATCCGTTCGGGCATCACCACAGGAATCCGGCTGCAGAGCCGGAAAATGCGGGGAGAACCGCCGGACACCTCCCCCGTCCTGAGCCGGAGAATCCGGTCAATCAAAACATCATCTTCCAGGGTAAACAGGTCTCCCCCGGAAAGCAGAACTTCCCGCACCTCGGGGTGTACCGCAAGATATGACGCCGCCGCATCGGCCTGGCCCTCGGTCAACGGGCCCCGGCCCCCCCCGGTAAAACGGCGCCGGAAACAGTGGCGGCAGTTGAGG
>CAYYNJ010000128.1:0-7937 GCA_964472775.1 uncultured Spirochaetaceae bacterium | reverse complement strand
CGGTAACCGAATCCCGCCGCCACAACCCCCTCGGCGAGAGACCGATCCTGCTCAAAAAGGGGATTAAAAAACCGGTAGGGAATCCGGGAACGGCCTTTCAGGGTCAGGTTGGCCAATTCGTAGAGGGATTCCCGCAGCAGCGGTTCCGGTGCAGAGGCGTAAACCGAGGCAGGCAGGGAGTACCGGCCCTTCCCCTCTTCCTGCCACGTCACCCGGGAGCGGCTCTCGGAGAGAACAAAATGATGAAGCCCTCCCATTTTCTCTCCCAGGGTGTCCAAGGCCGAATCAAGGCCGGGAAAAATCTCCCTTACTAAGGGCATGAGTTCGTGACGCACCCGGTTCCGCAGGTAATCGGTCTGGGCATTGGTCCGGTCCACCACAAAATCCGTCCCCCGGGCATTTAAAAACGCCAATAGCAGCCCTTTATCGGCCTTGAGAAGGGGCCGGTAAAAATACCCCCTCACGGGAACCATCCCCCGAAGACCCGCCGGGCCGGAGCCTTGGAAGAACCGCATTAATTGGGTTTCCCGCTGATCGTCCCGGTGATGGCCCAGGAAAAAAACCGGAGAAACCGCCCTGGCGGCGACTTCTTCGAAAAATCGGTACCTCTCCCGCCGGGCCGCCGCCTCCATCCCCCCCGCCTGCGGGGCCGCTTTCTCCAAGAGCCCCGCATCCAGGGCCCCTTTGATGAGACCGAATCCTCCTTCCCGGGCAAACCGTTCCACAAACAGCTCTTCCTCTTCCTGTTCACCGGGAGATCTAAGACGGTGGTTTAGATAGGTCAGGGTAAGCCGCCGGGGGCCGAAAAGGCGGGAGAGAAGCAGCGCTAAGGCGCAGGAATCCGGTCCGCCGGAAAACCCGATAAACAGGGTACATTCAGAGGAAACCGGGTGGAGCCGGAAAAAATCATCCAGGACCTTATTGAGGATTTCTTCGATTGTATTCATTGATAATCCGGTCCAACGATTCGGTCAGCAGGGAGGTTAAGGCGTCACAGGCCTTGTTTTCCGCTTCTCCGATACGGACCGCCTCCCGGGAGGAAGGAACGCCCAGAACATGATCCACCACCTCCGCCGGATCTTCCGGGCGCCCCACCCCAAGGTAGATCCGGTTGAAATCACCATGACCCAAGGCGGTCACAACGGAGGAAATACCGTTGTGACCGCCGGAACTTCCTTTACGTTTAATCCGGACTTCTCCGGGAAGCAGGTCCATGTTGTCGGTAATGATAAAAAGGCGCTCCGGCCCTATATCCCAGTGTTTTAACAGGGAGGGAATTATCGTCCCCGAACGGTTCACATAGGTAAGGGGTTTGATCAGTACCGCCGGTGCGGGCGGTCCGGGGAAAAAAGCCCTTTGATACGGCTGAAAAAAAGGCTTACGGAAAGAGAGTTCCCACCGCCGGGCCAACCGGTCTAAAACACGAAACCCGACGTTATGTCGGGTTTCATGATATTCAGATCCGGGGTTTCCCAGTCCGACAAAAAGCCAAGGAGAACTATTCTTCAGATTCTGCATCATCCGCTTCGGCGGCGGCTTCTTCTTCGACGCCCGCCTCATCGGCCACTTCGGTACTCCGAACCACGGAGACACTCACCAAGGTAAGATCTTCCCCGGCAAGAATCTTCACCCCTTCGGGAATGGTCAAAGAACCAATATGAATGGATTCACCAATGGCAAGTCCGGAAACGTCGACGGTGATGTTAGAAGGGATATCCTTGGGCATACACTCGATATCGAGGGTATGGGTATGCTGTTCCAGAATACCGCCTTCCTTGACTCCCGGAGCGGATCCCTCAATGTGGACAGGAACGGTGGTTCTCAGGGTCTTTCCCTTTTCAATCTCGAAAAAATCAACATGATTGATGGTATCGGTGAGAATATCTTCCTGGATAGCCTTTACCAGGGCGATGCGGTGTTCTCCGTTAATATCAATATTGAAAAGCACATTGGCCTGAATATCGGAAAACTTCTGGTTAAAATCTTTGGCATTGACGGCTACCGCCATGGGGGCCGAGTGGCCGTAGATAACAGCGGGAATCTTACCCGCACTGCGAAGCTGTTTGGTGGGACCTTTTTTCAGTTCTGTTCTCAATTCGGCCGTTATTGTTGTCTGTTGCATTACAGACCTCCCTCTATAATACTCATAATCTCTTCTACGAAGCTGGGACGGCAGGATTCGAACCTGCGAATGCCGGAACCAAAACCCGGTGGCTTACCGCTTGCCGACGTCCCAATACATTTACGAGTCGACAATATAACATTTTTGCTGAGTAGGGTCTATATGATAGCGTAAA
This sequence comes from uncultured Spirochaetaceae bacterium, assembly GCA_964472775.1. GTDB lineage: Bacteria > Spirochaetota > Spirochaetia > UBA9216 > UBA9216 > CAYYNJ01. Next base: position 5,640 of record CAYYNJ010000128.1, on the reverse strand, counting down.
AATGCGCTCAAATAAACCGCTGTCCCCGGCGGCGGGGGGACAGATGTATTCAACCGTTTTTTATTGTAAGGCAGGGTTTTATCAGATGTCTTCAGCCTCTACAACTTCATCTTCGGGGCTGTTTTCGTAGGCCTCTAAGATTTTGTCCTGCAGCATTCCCCGGAAATCGGAGTTAATGGGATGGGCCACATCCTTGTATTCTCCGGTCTTCGTTTTGCGGCTGGGCATGGCGATAAAAGATCCATTCTTTCCGGAAATGACCTTTACGTTGTGAACAACAAAGCAGTCGTCAAAAGTAACCGTAACATAAGCCTTGAGCTTGCCGTCAGCGCTTACTCGACGAATCCTAATGTCGGTGATTTCCATACAGTACTCCTTGCCGATACATTTTTCGAGCTAACAACGCCATTTTAATATGGGCTTTTCCACTGCGCAAGCAATTTTATTTTCCATACCCGGTCAAACCGGCTCTTTAGCCCCTTTATGGCCTCCTCGGTGGGGAATTTTTCCGGAAAAATGGCAAAAACCGAGGAACCGCTGCCGGATATCCCGCGGTAGAGAGGATTAAGGCCCGCAAAATAGTCTAAAATTTCTTTAATTACCGGATAATGGGATATCAGACTCCGGGTAAAACTGTTGTAAAATGGCCAGGGCGCAGCCCCTAATCCCTCGTAGACCCGGCGGATTTCTCCCTGGTCCATTAACCCCGAAACGCCCCCTTCCCGGTCGAACAAACCGAAAGCCCGGGGGGTGGCCACCGCCACCGGAGGAACCGCCAAAATTCCCGCATAACCTTTCAAGGGAGGAAGATCCCTAAGAACCTCCCCCCGCCCCGTAACCAGGGAAGCGGTGGATTCCCCCAAAAAGAAAGGAACATCGCTGCCGAGGCTCTCCCCGAGCCTCAGGAGCTCTCTTTGGGTGAGGGGGCCGCCGTAGTACCCGTTCAACCCCTTCAATACCGCGGCGGCATCGGAGGAGCCCCCTCCCAGCCCCGCCCCGGCGGGGATCTTCTTGACCGCTTCGATGCGGAACGATTCGCCCCGCCCCAGGGTCTTACCGAAAAGATTAACCGCCTTTATAATGAGATTGTCTTCAGGCGGACAGTCAAACCCTCCGGAAACCTCCGATCCTGCCTCGCCGGGGACCCTATAAAAGCGCAGTTCATCCTCTAAATCAACCGCGTGGAAGATGCTGACCAATGAATGGAAGCCGTCGGGCCTCATCCCGGTAATGTCAAGGTGAAGGTTTAGCTTGGCCGGTGCGGCCACGGTAAATACTGGTTTCATCGTGAGAAGTATAATCCGGCCAGGGGAAATTGAACACCGGATCTGCTTTTTTGAGGGAAGTTTTTTCCCAACCCGGTAAAACGGTGTTTGACCGACCGCAGGGGTTACCCTATACTTCTAACTATGAAAGAAAAGATAGAGCATCTGCTGCGGTCAAGCATCCTGGAGATAGCCCAGGAAACCGGACTGGGGACCCCCGAGGTTACCCCCCCCTCTCCCTCCTTCAGCCCCGATACGGTGGTTAATATCGGAATCATCGGTGACTGGCACGGTTTTCTCTTCCTTCAGGCGGAACGGGCTCCCCTGACACGGCTCATGAAGCTGATGCTGGATCATCTGGGTTACTCTGAAACCGAGGATGATCCTCACCTTTACAGAGAGGCCTATCAGGAATTGGCCAACCAGGTATCGGGACGGCTGATGATGCATTTTGCCAATGCGGGGATCTCCGGAGATATCACCCCCCCCACCGTTTTGAACGGCAGTAATATCACCATGAATCTCAGCGGATACGCCATAGAGGTAAAACTCTGCTTTTCCTTTGATGCGGGAGATTTAATCGTAGTGGTTGGCTTGAAAAAATGATCCGAATTCAGCAAATGCTGTTGACATCATATTTATCTTCACCTTAGATTTATCCCTAGGAACCCAAACCAAGATAGTCATGGAGTGATCAATGTTGGCAATGAACGGAAACGAAAGCGAGTTTGAGTATTTGCCTTTCATCATGCAGCAGAATGATGACAGCCTCTATGCTGATGCTGATGATGATGACTTTTACGATGATGGATTCGATGATTATGAAAGTGATTTTGATGAATTTGAAGACGAAGAAGAAGACATCGAAGATGACTTCGACGAAGATGAACTAGGTGACGACCTGGACGACGATTTCGAAGATGATTTTGAAGAAGATTTCATCGATTCCGACGATGATGACTTCGACTATGACGACGGTCTGGACTTTGACGACTTTGATGAATAATTGTGAAGCGGGTATTACGACCCGCCCCACCCATGCCCTCTGGAAAGAGTGTGAGGGGCAGATCGGTTAAATCACCGGAGCCTCTTTCTCTCCCCCTTCAAAAAGTAATTTACTAGTATACCAAAGTTTCTCAAGCTCGTAGAAAGATCGAAATTCCCGGCTCATCAGGTGAATCACGAAGTATCCGCAGTCAAGAAGGGTCCAGCCCTCGTCTTCGATGCTTTTGGTGCGCCGGGCAATTTCTATGCCGTGGCCGGTGAGAAACTCGTCCAGCTGCCGCACCAAACCCCGCAGGTGTCCCTGGCTGGTGGTGGTGGTGATGATAAAATAGTCGGTCCAGCTGCAGTTGCCCCGAACATCCATCACCAAAGTTTCTATTCCGTTGTGATCGTCGAGCAGCTGCCCGGCCATCTTCACTATGTCAATCCTTGCAGTATCGTCCATCAAAATCCTTTCCTAATATAATCGTTACATCGATCGTCTGATCGATAAGGGTTCCTTCTTCAGAAAATTCCACCGCCGGCTGCTGTTCAATCCGGGAGCAGCGGATCACCGAAGCCACCCTTTGGGCCTTGCTCCCATCGCCGATCCTGTCTATAACCACGGTATACTCCCGGTCGAAACTGTCGGCGTTGCCGATTTCCGCCACATCGTAACCGTAGCTTTGAAAAAGCTGCCCCGTCCGGGTGGCCAGACCCGCCGTGGATGTTCCATTGAGAATTTCCAGGGTGGCTCCCAGCTCTTCATCGGAAACCACATCCCGGTTACCAAGAGAGCGCAGGGTTTGTTTCACCGTCTCCCGCAGGAGGGCCCCGTCTTTATGGCGGAAAAGAAGGGTTTGGTCATCCACCACCCGCTCTACGCCGAGGACCCGCTGAAAAACCATACGCCCGGCATCAAAATCACCCAGGGCCAGAAGGAAACTTCTCAACCCCTGGTTAGTCAAGTTGGTATCAACCCGGCGGTGAAAGAGGGAAAAGACCTCGGGTTGAAGAAGAAATTCATTCTTCTCCCCCCAGGCTTTAAGAAGGGCTTGGGTAAATTTTTCCCAACGGTCGGTCCTCTCGATGGAATGAGCCCCCTCTTCCTGGTAGGTAACAAACACCGCCGCCTTACCGCCGTCTAAAACCAGACTGCCCGAAGGAAGCAGTACTTTTTCTTCTAATATTTCTACGGGATTGGCGTTGAAGATATCCACCCCTTCCACAAGATCTACCAAATCAACCACCTGGGGCAGGGAAATAACCGCATAATAGGGAACGGGCTGACTAATTATAGAGGAAACTTGATCCAGATAGGGCCGGGGATCCTTGGGATTAAACAAAATGCCTAGGCGGTCAATCCGATCTTGGGAAGAAATAACCACACCAGTTTCCGAGGGTATATCAAGAATCGCTCCCTTCCCGGTCCCGGGATCGTAAAAAAACAACTCCGTAAAGAGAAGGGCGCCCTGATCGTCGGTGAACAAAAAAGCCACAGTAAGCTGCTCGCCCTTTTCCACCGCATCGGCTATGCTGTCGGTTCGGGTGTGAAGGTAGAAGAATCCTGATGTGATAATGAGGGTCAGGATGATGAGAATGAGGAATATGATGCCTTTATCGATTCTTCGTCTAGTCTTCACCTGCTTGCTCCTGAAATACTGAGGCTTTTTCAACAACCGTCACGGTGGAAAGAACCTCTGCTCTATTTGTAATACGCCTTGCTGCTCTGATCAACCCATTCATAGAGATCCTCCAGGGATTTCGACAGGTAGAGGTTGTGTTCACCCCGAAAATGAAAGGGCCGGCCGGGCTCAAGATAATCGGCAATGAAAACAATTTGCCCCAAAGGAGCCAGGGAGTCGCGGCCTTCCACGTGATGAGCCACCGCCTCAAGAACCTCGGCGTCGGTTATTCGGCCGGACTCTTTCAGGACCTGTCCTGCGGCCCATCCGTGGAGTAGCACGGGATTCTGCGTTTCCCGAAGAGAAAGGTCTTTACCGCAGCGCCGGGCCAAGGCGATAAGCGCCTCGGCGGTCCATTCGCGGCAGTAATCGTGATAGATCCCCGCCATCCATGCTTGGTAAGGAAAAACGCCGTACCGCCGGGCCATCCGAACGGCGGTTCGGCCGACCCGGAGGGAGTGGGCGAATCTCCGGGGACTCAAAACCTGCTCTAAATGCGCCGTATGGGCCTTAGATTCAGCGCTTGTAGCCATAAAGCCCCTTTTCGGTGATTAAATCATAAACCCCGGAGGGTAAAAGAAAACGAAAAGCCCTGCCCTCGCATATACGCCGCCGGATATCCGTTGACGAGATCGGAAGGACGGCGTTGTCTAAAGCCACATGGGGATACGAAAAATCCGCCCCTCCCTGCCGGGCCGCCAAGACAATCTGCGCCTCTCGGACAATATTCTCGGGTTGGCGCCACCGTGAAAAACCCGCAGCCAAATCATCTCCCATGATAAACCCCGGGGGGCCGGAAAGGCGGTACCTTTCTTTCAGCTCCCTGATGGTATCGATGGTGTAGGAAGTCCCTCCCCGGTCCAGTTCCAAGGTATCGGCCCGCCAATCAGTCCCTTCCAGGGCGGCTTTAAGGAGGGAGAGCCTCACCGACGGGGAAGAGACATCCTGCCTGTTTTTATGAGCGGGAACGAAGGCGGGAATAAAGAGAACGGGAACCCCTCCGAAATGATGACTGGCCATATCGGCTAAATGAAGATGACCCAGATGGGGAGGGTCAAAGGTTCCTCCCAAAATGAGGAGTTCCATTATTCCTGCCCCAGGACCCTTCCGGCGGTTAGTTTGATAAACTCGTCAAGGCCCTTTCTGGTGAAGGTTGAGATGCCGCAAACCTCTTCCCGGGGGAAAGCTTCGGCCAACCGCTCCAAGGCTTGATCGGCTTCGTAGAGATCCAATTTGGTTCCCACCAGCAGCCGGGGCCGGTCCAAAAGCTCCGGCGCATACTGCTCCAGTTCGGTTTTGAGAAGGTCAAAAGCCTTCAGGTAGTTTTCATCGGATAGGTCAACCATGAAAACCAAAACCTTGGTTCGGTAGATGTGTTTCAGAAATTTGATTCCCAGCCCCGCCCCGTGGGATGCCCCTTCAATGATCCCGGGAATATCCGCCAAGACAATGTCGTGGCCGTGGAACTCTAAAACCCCCAAATTGGGAATCTTGGTGGTAAAGGGGTAATCGCCTATCTTCGGATGAGCATTGGTCAGGGCGGAAAGAAGGCTCGATTTCCCCGCATTGGGAAAACCCACGAATCCCACATCGGCAATAAGGTTCAGCTCGATGTGAAGCCGCCGCTCCTGGCCGGGCAGGCCGGGCTGGGCATAACGGGGGGTTTGATTGGTGGAGGTGGAAAAATGGTAGTTCCCCTTTCCTCC
>CAYYNJ010000127.1:5933-8076 GCA_964472775.1 uncultured Spirochaetaceae bacterium | reverse complement strand
GGAAGCAGTTGTTAAAGAGGTATCAGCAGATGGATATGTAATAGATGTCCACCGAGGGACAGTACTACCTGAAAAACGGCCGTATCGAACCCTTCGGATCTTTAAGCCGGCTGAAACAGCAGGTCAACGGGAAAACCCGGGAAGACCACCGAGCCCTGATGGACGGCATGATCAAACTCTACGCCGCCTATTTAGAATCGGTGGAAAAGAAATCCATGGGTTTCAGGATGTCCGAATGGGATACGAAGCTTCTTAAATACGGTCAGATTTTTGAGAGGGAAATGATGGACCTGAGTGTCAACATCTCCCTGGAAGCCGCCCTGGACAAGGGGTGGGAGATCATGGCCGAGTGCTTTACCCCCGAAGAAACCGGTCTGAGAACGGAACTTCTCAATAAGTTCTGGCCCAAAGAGAGGGTTGAAGGCTAATCATGGCAAAGGTAAAGCTGACCAAAAACGAGCAGAAGAAGCAGAAGGACTCGCTGAAACGGTTCAGGCGCTATCTTCCCACCCTGATGCTGAAGAAACAGCAGCTTCAGATGGTGATTCGTCAGGTCGAAACCCAGATGGAAGAAAAGGAGGCCGCCATCAAGGCTGTGGAAGAACGCCTGGCCTCCTGGATCGCCGTTTTCGGTGAAAATGCCGCCTTTACCCCGGACCTCTTCATCCAGGGGGGGCGGGGAGTGGAAGACCTGATCCGTATCAAGAGTATCGAAAAAGAAACCGGCAATATTGCCGGTGTGGATATACCTGTTTTTAAGGCCCTGGAGTACGAAACGGTACCCTACGACCTTTTTTCCTCCCCCCTTTGGGTAGATGCGGGGGTGAGGGCCCTGAAAGAGGTGGCCCGGCTCAATGCGGAAATTGAAGTCCTGGGAGAGCAGAAACGGCTCTTGGGGGACGAGCTGAGGGTGACCACCCAGCGGGTTAACCTTTTTGAAAAGGTGAAGATCCCTGAAACCAGGGAAAATATCCGGAAGATCAGTATTTACCTGGGGGATCAGCAGACCGCTGCGGTGGTCCGGGGTAAAATGGCCAAGAGCAAAGTGGCAAAGGGGACCTGAGGCTTATGATTGTAAAGATGAAAAAGGTGTCCCTGGTCCTTCTCAAAGCAAGGAAAGAGCAGGAGCTCCGGAGGCTGAAGAAACTGGGGGTCGTTCATCTCGAACTCGACAGAGGCGCCAATGCGCTCCTGGGGAGCCTCGGGTTCTGGTATATCCAGTCCCAGACAGACCCACGACGTTACAGTTATTCTGTGGAAAACCCGCTACACCGGCCTCGAAGAGGGCCTGAAGATAACCCAGGAAATCAACGATGTTCTGGACTGGATGACCCTGCTCAAAGACGAGAACCTGGCCCTGGCCAAAGAGCTCGAGAGGGTCTCTTTGCTGGGAGATTTCGATCCCGCCGAGGTCCGCAGTCTGGCTGAAAAAGGTGTGACCCTGCGTCTCTATCTTCTCAACAAAGAAGAGACCGCAGGCTTCAAGGATCCCCGGGGATTCATGGTGTCCCGGGGAAAAACCGGCAACGTCATGGCTTTGGTGACTTCCCCGGAAGAGGAAGAACTCTCCTATACCAGAATCGAACTTCCCGAACTGAGTCCCCGGCAGATGCGGGAGAAAATAGAATCGAACCGGCAATCCTTGGAAGAGATGAAGGGCCGGCACGAGGCCTTCGCCGGATCGGCTCCTCTTCTCAAGGAAGCCCTGGATCACATCGAAGATGAACTCGCCTTTGAAGGGGTAAGGGCCGGCATGGGCGAAGAAGACTCCTTGGCCTACCTTACAGGCTGGACCCCGGAAGACCGGGTGGAAGAGCTGAAGAGGGAAGCCTCCCAGTCCGGCTGGGCTTGTTTGGTAAAGGACGCCGAGGCGGAAGAAGAACCACCCACCCTGGTGAAGAACAACAGGGTGATCAGAATCATCGCCCCTATTTTCGATTTTCTCGGCACCGTTCCGGGTTACCGGGAATACGATGTGAGTTTTTATTTCCTCGTTTTCTTTACCCTCTTCGTGGGGATGATTATCGGGGATGCGGGGTACGGAGCCATTTTATTCCTGGGGGCCATCCTGGTCTCTCTGAAAATCAAAAAGGTTCCCGATGCGTTAAAGCTGCTTTACGTGCTCTCCCTGGCGGCGGTGGGC
>CAYYNJ010000127.1:4044-5923 GCA_964472775.1 uncultured Spirochaetaceae bacterium | reverse complement strand
TTCGCCTCGGAATCGTTGATGGAAATTCCCGCCCTGAAGGCTTTGGTGATCGAACCCCTGGCAACCATGAATCCCGAAAGCGGCAAAACCGTCATGTACGTCAGTTTTATCATCGGTCTCATTCATATCAGCATCGCGCACCTGAAGAACATCATTAAAAAGCTTCCCCGGCTCGTGGCCCTGGCCGATCTGGGCTGGCTGGCCCTGGTGGTGGGGCTCTTTTACCTGGTATTGAACCTGGTACTGGATGCGGAAAAATACCCCATGCCCGACTTTGCCACCTACCTCATCGGCGGCGGTTTCGCCTTTCTGATCCTCTTCGGACAGCAGGAGAAGGGGCAGAATTTCTTCGTCGGCATCCTCAAAGGGGTGGCGGGTCTTCTCACCACCTTTCTGGACTGTATCAGCTGTTTCGGTGATATCATCTCCTACATCCGGCTCTATGCGGTGGGATTGGCCACGGTGGCCATCTCACAGACCTTCAACGGCATGGCGGCGGGGATGGTGGAGACCGGTGCGGTGGGAGTCATCCTGGCGGTCCTGGTTTTAACCCTGGGCCACACCCTCAATGTGGTCATGGCCATACTTTCCGTGGTGGTTCACGGAGTCCGGCTTAATATGCTCGAGTTTTCCGGTCACCTGGGAATGCAGTGGACCGGTTATGGTTATCAACCCTTTAGTGAAAGGGATAAAAAATAAAAGAAAACCGATAAATAAGGAGAATGATAATGGATATTGGACTGTTAGGATTTGCCGCCGCCCTGGGCCTCGCCGGTGTGGGTTCCGCCATCGGAATCGGAACCGCCGGGATGGCCGCCATTGGAGCCTGGAAAAAGTGCTATGCCCAGAATAAGCCCGCCCCCTATATGCTGGTGGTTTTCGTAGGTGCCCCTCTGACCCAGACCATCTACGGTATGATTTTGATGAACACCATCCTGGCGTCCGCCAAGGGCGGCATGGCCCAGCTGGGCGCCGGTATCTTCGGCGGTCTGGCCATGGGTGTGTCAGCCTGGTTTCAGGGAAAAGCCGGGGCCGCCGGTTCCGATGCTCTGGCCGAGACCGGCAAAGGTTTTAGTAACTACATCCTGGTGGTCGGTCTTGTAGAAACCGTGGCCCTCTTTGCCATGGTATTCCTTATGATCAACCTGTAAACGCCGTTTCGTGTGTGATAAGGCCGGTTTGCCCCAGGGCGGACCGGCTTTTTTTGTAATACCCGGAGGCGGGCCGGTAAAAAATACCGATTTTTCAGAGCGTCTCTGGTATAATGGAAAAGGTGCGGTAACCTGCCGCTCTTTCCGATAATTAAGGCAAGGATGAATGATGAAGGAAGATGAAAAATACATCACCGAAGCGGTGAAGGTCGGTTCGGTCATCGTGGGCGGGGGGTTTCCCGTTTCGGTACAGACCATGGGTAAGCGGCCCTTGACGGAGGATTTAGAAGGTCTTCGCAGGGAAATGGCGGAGCTTCACCGGAGGGGATGCGATATCCTCAGGTTTTCCGTCCCCGATGAAGAGAGCGCCCGCTGCTTCAGTCTCCTTACCAAGGAAAGCCCCCTGCCTCTGGTGGCGGATATCCATTTTGATTATAAATTAGCCCTGCTCTGCATCGACGGGGGCGCCGCCAAGATCAGGATAAACCCGGGAAACATCGGGGCTTCCTGGAAGGTGGAAGAAGTGATCAAGAGCGCCGCCGGGGCGGGGATCCCCCTGCGGGTGGGGGTCAACGGCGGATCCCTGCCGGGGGATCTCAGGGGCCGGACCGACAAGGCCGAGGCCATGGTGGAGGCGGCGGAACGGGAACTGGCCCTACTTGATAGGCTCGATTTCCGTCAGGTCATCTTCTCCCTCAAATCGTCCGATCTTGATGAAACGGTAAAGG
>CAYYNJ010000127.1:1294-4034 GCA_964472775.1 uncultured Spirochaetaceae bacterium | reverse complement strand
ATAGTTACAGAAAACGTATGCAAAAATACTCAATAAAGGCTAATGAGATTTTTGCTTCCCGGTACCGCTACCCCCTCCATTTGGGGGTTACCGAAGCGGGACCCTTGATTCCGGGAATTATCAAAAGCACCCTGGCTTTTCAAAGGCTTCTCGGACAGAATATTGGGGATACCATCCGGGTTTCCCTGTCGGATTCACCGGAGAAAGAGGTGGAGGCGGGCAAGGAGATTCTCCGTACCCTGGGAAAGAAGAGCGGAGGAGTCAACTTGGTTTCCTGCCCCCGGTGCGGCCGTTCCACCTTTGATACCCACGCCTTCCTGGCTCGGGCCGAATCGTATCTCCAGGGGTTGGATAAGGATATCACCGTGGCGGTGATGGGCTGTGTGGTCAACGGTCCCGGTGAAGCCCGGGGGGCTGACATCGGCATCACCGGGGCGGGGGATGCGGTGATTATCTACCGGCAGGGAGAAATAGCCGCCAAAGTTCCCTTAGAGGGCGCCCTGGAAAAATTCATCGAGGAGATAGATAAACTATGACGGGGCCAATCAAACGTATTTGTTTCCTGCTGCTGCTGTTTATTCTCGCCGCCGGAGCCTCCGCTCAGGTATATCAGGATGAACCGGACTGGCTGCTCCTGGAACGGGGACGCATGGCGGTCAGGGAGGGGGAGCTGGGAACAGCCCTGACTTTTTTCCGTACCGTCCAGGGCCGGGCGGATGATCAAAACCGGCCCCATCCCGAGGCGGATCTCTGGATTGGATATATTTTTGAACAGGAGGGAGAGTGGGCTTTGGCGGAGGAGCAGTATAAGAGGGTCTTAGAAAATAGGGATTTTCTCTACGTCCCTGAAGATGCCTTCATTGTCCTCTACCGTCTGGCGGGAATCTATGAAAAGAGTTCACGCTACGGCTCTTACGAGGGGGTCCTTAAGCAGATTCTCACCCTGGACCGCACCGTCCCGGGGAGCCAGTCCCTGGATCCCCGGGTGGTGGAACGGCAGGAGGCGGTGTACCGCCTTTTTCTGAGGGACGGTCTCAATAAGCTTTTCATCCTCTACCGTGAAGATCGGCGCAAGTATCAGATGGCCTACACAAAACTGGGAGTTTTTTCCTACCGGACCGGTCTCTACCGCGAGGCCATATCTCATCTTCTCCAAGCCCTGATGACTCCCGTGACAAACCTGGTAGAACAGATTCGCCTCAAAGATTTTTCCTATCAATTCGCCGAGATGGAAGAGCTGATTCCCCGAGCCTTGGAAGATCCTCTTTTTGCCGAATATATACAGGAAACCTTCGTGCCGGAGATTCTCTACTACCTGGGTGCTTCTCTCTACGCCTACGGAGAGATAGGCCGGGCCGACCAAGTATGGCGGCTGCTCCTGCTATTTCCCGATCAGGAACCGTACCGGGCCCGGGCGGTGCGGCAGCTTTCGTCTCCTTTTGTAGAACCCCTGCTGGTGCCTCATGAGTTGCCAGAACCCTGATAATGTCGTAACCTGACCCGAACTATGCAGAATCTTATCATCAAAGGCCCCCGGGAACACAACCTGAAGAACATCGATGTGGAATTCCCCCGGGACAAACTTATCGTTATTTCGGGACTCAGCGGCAGCGGTAAATCTTCCCTGGCCTTCGACACCATATACGCCGAGGGCCAGCGCCGTTATGTTGAATCCCTCTCTTCCTACGCCCGGCAGTTTTTGGGCAGAATGGACAAACCCGATGTGGATTACATCGAAGGGCTTTCCCCCGCCATATCCATCGAACAGAAAACCACCCACCGAAATCCCCGGTCCACCGTAGGGACGGTCACCGAAATTTGGGATTATTTCCGGCTTCTCTACGCCCGGATCGGAACCCCCCACTGTCCCAAGTGCGGCAAAGAGATTAAGGAACAGTCGGTGGATCAGATCATCGATACCCTGATGGCCCTCCCCGAGGGCAGCCGGCTCATGCTTCTGGCCCCGGTGGTGCGGGGAAAAAAGGGGGAACACGAGAAGATTATCGATGACGCCCGCCGGGCCGGTTTTGTCCGGATCCGGGTAAACGGTGAAATAAAAAACCTGGAAGATGAAATCAAGCTGGATAAAAAAAAGAAGCATAACCTCGAAATTGTGGTGGACCGCCTGAAAATCGGTGAAGACATCCGCCGCCGGCTTTCCGAATCGGTGGAAACCGCCCTGGAAGTGGCGGAGGGTCAGCTATTGGCCGTTTTCCCCCGGGAAGGAAACGATGAAGAGCAGCTTTTCTCTCAAAAGAACTCCTGCACCGAATGCGGTATCAGCATCCCCGAACTCCAGCCCCGGCTTTTTTCTTTCAATAACCCCTTCGGGGCGTGTCCCCAATGCGCCGGCCTGGGGGTTACCATGGAATTTGATCCGGACCTGATTATTCCCGATCCCTCCCTCTCTTTCAACCAAGGGCGAATTGCCACCCATAATCCTGAAGCGGCCTGGCACCGCAGCTGGTTTGATTCTCTGGCAGAATACTACGGTTTCAGCTTGGATACCCCCCTGGAAGATCTTCCTCAGGAGATTATGGACATCATCCTCTACGGTACCGACGAAGAAATCGACGTCACCTACGTCAACAAGAGGCGCAAGGGGAAATACGAATACTCCAGCCGTTTCCGCGGCATCATGGAGGAATTGAAGAGACGCTACCGGGAAGGTTCTTCAGAGGGTGTCAAAGAATGGATGGAAGGGTTTATGACCCAGAACGAATGTACCGAGTGTCACGGC
>CAYYNJ010000127.1:0-1284 GCA_964472775.1 uncultured Spirochaetaceae bacterium | reverse complement strand
AAACCGGAGAGCCTGGCGGTAACCGTGGCAGATACCAATATATGGGCCCTCTCCACCATGGATGTTGATTCGGCCCTGCGTTTTTTCGATAAATTGACCCTGTCGGAAACCGACAGGGCCATTGCGGGGCAGATTCTCAAAGAGATCATCGACCGGCTCAACTTTATGAAGAGTGTGGGGCTGGACTACCTCACCCTGGAGAGGCATGCCTCGACACTGTCCGGCGGCGAGGCCCAGCGGATCCGGCTGGCCACCCAGATCGGTTCATCTCTCATGGGGGTTCTCTATATCCTAGACGAACCCTCCATCGGCCTCCATCAGCGGGATAATGAAAGGCTCATCGACACGCTGAAACATCTGAGGGACCTGGGCAATACGGTTATCGTGGTGGAACACGACGAACAGACCCTTCGCACCGCCGATTACATCCTCGATTTGGGCCCCGGGGCGGGTGAACACGGCGGCTATGTTACCGGGGCGGGCACCTTGGAAGAGATTTTAGCCAACCCCGACAGCCTGACGGGCCTTTACCTCAGCGGCAAAAGATCCATATCCCTCCGGGAGGGGCGTCGCGGCGGAAACGGGAAATTCCTGAAAATCCAAGGCGCCTCGGAACACAACCTGAAAAATATCGATGTCTCTTTTCCCTTGGGTAAGATGATAACCCTCACGGGCGTTTCGGGGTCGGGGAAATCCACCCTCCTGGGGGACATCCTCTATCCCGCCCTGGCCAACCGGGTCAACCCTCGGTCCCATCATAAAGAAGGAGCCTACAAGAAGATCACCGGCCACGAACACATTGACAAGGTGATAAATATCGATCAAAGCGCCATCGGACGCACCCCCCGGTCTAATCCTGCCACCTATGTGGGGTTGTTTACCCCCATCAGGCAGCTGGTTTCCACCCTTCCCGAATCCCGGGCCCGGGGTTACAAACCGGGACGTTTTTCCTTTAACGTCAAGGGGGGGCGGTGCGAGCAGTGTCAAGGCGACGGTACCATTAAGATCGAGATGCACTTCCTTCCCGACGTCTACATTACCTGTGACAACTGTCAGGGCCGCCGGTTTAACCGGGAAACCCTGGATGTGAGGTACAAGGGAAAAAATATTCACGATGTCTTAGAGATGACCGTGGAAGAGGGGGCGGAGTTTTTTAATTCCATCCCCTCCATCAGCCGGCGTCTGGAGACTCTCATGGACGTAGGCCTGGGATACATCCGTCTGGGCCAATCCGCCCTGACCCTCTCGGGGGGAGAAGCCCAGCGGGTTAAACTCTCCCTGGAA
>CAYYNJ010000126.1:0-8078 GCA_964472775.1 uncultured Spirochaetaceae bacterium | reverse complement strand
ATCAATACCGGTGCTGGTGTTGGACAGACTGTTTTCAACATTCATATTCACATCAAGAATCCCTGAATTATGATGTGAATAAACAATTGACAGGCAATAGGTATCCGCATACCATTTCTAAGCACCTTATATCCGCATTTGGCATCATCAATAAGGGTTAAGTCGAAGTGCTTCCTCCTTACTTCCTGGTAATATCGAAATACACTAAGAATTGCCTTACTCAATATTATTGTGCATTGTAAAACAAAAATAGCGCATTCATTTGACCGCCTATCTCACCCTTCCTATTAAATACCCCGGCTTCTTCCAGCAAGCCCCGGTTAGCCCCCCGCAGGTCCAGAAAATAATCTCCCTCCCGCCGGACCGCCCCGCCCTCTCCCCAGCGGGAACGGAAGAGGTCCCAGCGTTCCCGGTCCACCCGGTAACAGCAAGACCCGATGCTGGGCCCCAGGACCGCCACCAGATTTTCCCGCCGGCACCCCAGGGTCTTCTCCATCATCGCCACCGCATCGGCGGCGATCCCCGTACCCTTCCAGCCCGAATGACAGAGCCCCCGGGCTCCGGTAACCGGATCGAAAAGGTAAACGGGCATACAATCTGCGGCGGTGACGGTAAGAACATGGGGCGAGCCGCCGCGGCAGACCAGGCCGTCTCCCTCCCGGCCCCTGACGGGCTCCTGGTCTACGTGAAAGACCCGGCGGGTATGGGTCTGGCGGCAGTAGCAAGCCGCATCGGCGGAAAAACCCCGCTCTTCCAGGAAGGTCCCCCGGAGCCGGAGCCCCTCATCGGTATCGCTGTCCATGGAGCCCGAGGCCCGCAGGGTCAATCCCAGGGGGGGCGGGGCATATCCCAAAAGGTTCATCAAGGGGGGGGCAAGATCGGCAAAGTCGGCTCCCGGACTCAAATCGAGAGATAATGAAAGAAATTTCATCTAATTTTACACCTGTTCCAGGTCCTGAAGCTGATAAAACAAATCCGAGGCCTTCTTCATATCGTTGTAGACATCACTGAGGCTCTTGATGATCCTCTCGTTGTTGCTGCCCCCTAGATAACTTAGGTTAGACAGGGAGTCGTACCGCCCCCCCACTTCCCCAAAGAGGATCCCCCCCACCACCTTACAAAGAACCTCCAGGTGATTATGAAAGCTGTCCAGATTCTTCTTCACATCCCGCTCCACCGGCTTATAGAACTCCTTGAGATCTGTGAGCCTTTTTTCGCGGGTTCCTCCCTGACGCTGCAGGAGCTGCAGCTTTTTCCCCAGCTCTCCCTCGGTCCTCAAGGATACCGCTAACCGCCGCTGGTTATCGAAGGCGTTAAAAATCCCCTTATAGGCGGCGTCAAATTCGTTACGGTTCTGGTCTTTATAAAAATCCCCGTCCACCTGGATCAATTTGAGCATGGAATTGATCCTGCTCAAAAATACATCCTGATAGAATCCTAACAAGAGGGCGGCGGCTATTTCATTTTCCAGGGTAAATCCTTCCCCCACCTTGCGGCCGATGTAGTTGGGCAGAAGATCCAGCTGGGGCCGGCCCAAAAAAGCGGCGCCTTGGGCGGCCAGATCCTGCCTCTTGCGCTCCCTCTGGTAATAGGTCAGCCGGGCCATAATTTTTTCTTCCCAGAACCGGCGGAACAGGGCAAACCATTCCTCCCCGCCGGGGAGAGAAACCACCAGAATGTAATCGATGGATTTGTTGATTACCTTAAGCATCCGCTCGAAGGGAATCTGGGTCTTGAGCCGCTTGATTTTCATCAGTCCCGTCTGGCCGGCTTTAAGAAAAACCTTCAGCTCCTCCATCACCGCCGTATCGGCTCCCTCGTCATGCAGATCCTTTCCATAAAGGAAGAGCACCTCCAGGAGAAAAGGGGGCACCTCCACATTGAGTCCCGCCAAGCGGTTAGCCAGATCACTCAGCAGATCCTTTACCTCCCGGACGGGGCACGACCGGGGGGTGTTGCCGGGGCCTAAAAACTCGGTGACCAGCTTTTCCATGGGAAAGGTCAGCACGTTATTCAGGGCATGGAGAGCCCGGACCATGCCGTATATTTCATCCCGGTCGCCCTTGGAGATCTCTTGAAAAATCTCTTCCTTTTTGCCGTCCACCACCTTTCGGATTTCCCCGAAATCTGACAGGCCGCCCTCTTCGGACACCAGCCAGGGATCGGTCTCGGAGGTAAGGCGGGTTTGGATTACCGGTAGGACCCATCCCGCCAGGAAGGCGACAAAATCGGTCTTATTCTGGAAGGCCCGTTTTACCACCGGCCGGAGGATGCCGAAAGAGCCCGAAGCCTCCTTCAGCAGCCGGCCCATTTCCGCATGAAGCAATCCGTCTTTCAGGGAGAATAGGCTTCCGTACCCCCGGTCAAGCTTCTTGGCCAGCCGGTCCAGGTAGTAATCCTGGGTGGTTTTCTCATAACTGCGGGAAGTAAAAAGGGCCATGAAGAAAATCATGACCTTTTCCAGAAGGTTCAGGTCGTAAATCACCGGATCCGCCGAGGCGGAGGTTTCCTTTTCATCGGGAACCACCACCTCTTGAACCACCACCTCTTCAGAAGTGATGTCCCGGAGTTTATCAAGCATCCTAACCCGTTCTCCTTCGGAAAGGCCCTGAGCCAGGTAGGTAAAGGTAGAGTCCTCTTTCATAGGTATATTTTAGAGCGCCCCGGGATAAGGGTCAATCTACAAAACCCGAGAGATCTCATTTTGACAAAAACCCTTCCCCGGTAATACTAGTCCTGCCGGAGGAGCTCCTGGGAACACAGCCCCTTTTTTTCTTCGCCCCTTACGATTCTAAGGGCAAAATAACCAACATCCCCTAGGAAAATCGCATAAAAACTATAAATTTTTGAAAGAATGACGGTATAGCTTGACAGTTTTTCATTATCCTGTTTAGAATACCGTTCATGAATACCTTTTCTGCCCTTCGCAGAGCTTCCCTATCCCTTATTCCCGCCGGCCTCATTATTATTATCAGCATTATTCTACTAACCGGCTCTACTCAGGGGGAAGCGTAGGCTGTTCATAACAGCGCATACCAAGCCGTTCTTCCCCGGAAGAGCGGCTTTTTTTTTGGCCGATGTTTTGGGATCCTCCCATTGAGCAGACGCCGCAGGAGGTAAGATTTGACTATCACTGGTTCAGCACTCATCATCAAGGCTCTCAAAGAAGAGGGGGTGGATACGGTTTTCGGATTCCCCGGAGGGGTGGTGATTCCCCTCTTTGACGCCCTCTACGACGAAACAGGTATCCGGCTTGTCCTGACCCGTCACGAACAGGGGGCGGTCCACGCCGCCGACGGCTACGCCCGGGCCACCGGGAAAACCGGTGTCTGCATCGTCACCAGCGGCCCCGGCGCCACCAACACCGTCACCGGCCTGGCCACGGCCAATTTTGACAGCGTTCCCGTGGTTTGCCTCTCCGGTCAGGTGCCTCGAAACATGATCGGCAACGACGCTTTTCAGGAAGCCGACACGGTGGGTCTGACCCGGCCGGTGACTAAGCACAACTACATCGTCCTGGACCGGGAGGAGCTGGGCCCCCGAATCAAGGAAGCCTTCCATATCGCCTCCACCGGCAGGCCCGGCCCGGTGCTAGTGGATATTCCCAAAGATGTGCTGGTAAGCCCGGGGACGGGAAACTACCCGAAAGAGGTCTCTCTTTTAGGATACAATCCGGTTTCCAAGGGCCACACCGGGCAGATCAAGCGGGCCGCCGCCGCCTGCGGCAAGGCGAAAAAGCCGCTTCTCTTCATCGGCGGGGGCATCCCCATCGCCGGGGCCGCCGCCGAGGTGAGGGCCTTCGCCGATAAGACCGGGTTTCCCGTCATCTCCTCCCTGATGGGCATCGGCGGCATCCCCGCAGAACACCCCCTGTATTTAGGGATGCTGGGAATGCACGGCACCTACGCCGCCAACATGGCGGTCTCCGAATGTGATCTTTTGGTGGGGGTGGGAGTTCGGTTTGACGACCGGGCCACGGGGGAGCTGGACAAATTCGCCCCGGAAGCCAAAATCATCCATATCGATATCGATCCCGCCACCATCGCCCGGAACGTGCCCGTGGAGATCCCCATCGTGGGTGACGCCCGGACCATCCTGAGTGACCTGGTGGCCCGGATCGAAAAGACCCCATCGCTGAAACCGTGGCAGGACAAGGTAACACAATGGAAGAACGACTACCCCCCCACCTCCGGGCTCTCTCCCGATGTGGCGGCGGACCAGGCGGCCCCCCCCGCCCGGCTCGATCCCGGTGAAGTGGTGAGGGAAATCGGCCGGATCTTTCCCGACGCGGTGATCACCTCCGAGGTGGGGCAGAACCAGATGTGGGCGGGGCTCTTCTACCCCTTCAAAGAGCCCCGGACCTGGATCACTTCCGGGGGACTGGGGACCATGGGATACGGCTTCCCCGCCTCCCTGGGGGCCCAGATCGGCCGGCCCGACCTAAGGGTGGTGGCCATTTCCGGCGACGGATCCCTGCAGATGAACATCCAGGAAATGGCCACGGCGGTGCAGGAATCTCTCCCGGTGGTCATCGCCATCCTGAACAACGGATACCTGGGCATGGTCCGGCAGTGGCAGGAAATGTTCTACCGGCGCCGCTATTCCGGCACCAAGCTGATGCCCGATGCCTCCTACGGTACCGGAGACGATTCGGGCATCGGCTACCCCGACTTTGTAAAGATCGCCGAAGCCTACGGGGCCCTGGGCCTCCGGGCCCGGACCATGGATGAGGCCCG
Organism: uncultured Spirochaetaceae bacterium; assembly: GCA_964472775.1. Classification (GTDB taxonomy): domain Bacteria; phylum Spirochaetota; class Spirochaetia; order UBA9216; family UBA9216; genus CAYYNJ01. The sequence continues at coordinate 3,342 of CAYYNJ010000126.1, read as the reverse complement.
GGCGGCCCTCTTAAAAGCCCAGAGCCATACCGAAGGCCCCACCCTCATCGATTTTCAAATTAACTACGAAGCCAACGTCTGGCCCATGGTGCCCCCCGGGGCGGGACTGACCGAGATGGTACTGGAGGATTCTCATGAATAACAACGTCCTATCCCTGCTGGTTAACAACCATCAGGGGGTTCTGGCCCGCATATCCGGACTCCTCTCCGGCCGGGGTTACAACGTGGAAAGTTTTACCGCCGGCCCCACCACCGACGAAGGACTCACCCGCATCACCCTGGTCTGCCGGGGGGACGATACCTTCATCGACCAGGTGAAGAAACAGCTCAACAAAATCATCGATGTTATCAAGGTGGTGGATCTGACCGACCGGCCCACGGTGAATCGGGAACTGGCCCTGATCAAGGTGGCGGTCAAGCCGGGAGAACGGGGAGAACTGTTTCAAATCGCCGACGTCTTCGGCGCCGCCATCAAAGACGTGGGGATCGACTCGGTTATCCTGGAGCTCACCGGAGACTCCGCTAAAATAGACGATATGGTGATGCTGCTGGACCGCAGCATCCTCGAACTGGCCCGCAGCGGCCTGGTATCCCTGGAACGGGGACGGAAAACAAAAGAGAAAAACCACAGGAGAACAGAAAATGGAAACAATCAAGATCTTTGACACCACCCTCAGGGACGGAGAACAGTCCCCCGGCGCCTCCATGACGGGGGAACAGAAAGTAGAAATTGCCCTTCAGCTGGCCCGGCTGGGGGTGGATATTATAGAAGCGGGGTTTCCCGTCTCTTCCCCCCATCAGTTCAACGCCTGCAAAACCATCGCCGAACGGGTTAAAGGCCCTGTCATCGCCGGCCTGGCCCGGGCGGTGGAAAAAGACATCGATGCGGCGGCGGAATCCCTGAAAGGGGCGGAAAGAAAGAGAATTCATACCTTCATCGCCACCAGTCCCATCCACATGAAGTACAAACTCCAGGCCACGGAAGAGCAGGTACTGGAACGGGCGGTGAAGGCGGTTAAATACGCCCGGAACTTCACCGACGACGTGGAGTTTTCCCCCGAAGACGGCACCCGCAGCGAGCTTCCCTTCCTCTGCCGGATCATCGAAGCGGTGATCGATGCCGGAGCCTCCACCATCAACATCCCCGACACGGTGGGTTACGCCGTTCCCCGGGTATTCGGCGGCTTCATCATAGCCATCTACGCAGGGGTTTCCAACATGGACAAGGCCGTCATCAGCGTCCACTGCCACAATGACCTGGGTCTGGCGGTGGCCAACACCCTGACGGCCTTTGAAAACGGCGCCCGCCAGGCGGAAGTGACCATCAACGGCATCGGCGAACGGGCGGGGAACGCCGCCCTGGAAGAATTGGTCATGGCCATGACGGTCCGGCAGGACCAGCTCCCCTTTGTCACCAACATCGACAAGAAACAGATCTACAACACCTCCCGGCTCCTGGCCAACACCATCGCCATGCCCATCCCCCGGAACAAACCCATCGTAGGCGAGAACGCCTTCGCCCACGAATCGGGAATCCATCAGGACGGCATGCTGAAGAACCGGGAAACCTACGAGATCATGACCCCCCAGTCGGTGGGCCGTGAGTTCAGCAACATCGTCCTGGGCCGTCATTCGGGGCTCCACGGTTTTACCAACCGCCTGAAAGACCTGGGCATGGTGCTCAACGATGAAGAGATGAAGGCGGCCTACGACAGCTTTCTCAAGGTGGCGGACCGGAAGAAAGAGGTTTACGACGAAGACCTGATCACCCTGGCCAACGATGTGCTGGGAAAAACCACCGCCACCTACAACCTGGACTACTTCAACATCATCTCCGGCAACACCGCGGTTCCCACCGCCACCATCCGCATCACCAAGGAAGAGGAAACCATCGAAGAAGCCTCCACCGGCGACGGTCCCGTGGACGCCATCTTCAAGGCCATTGAGCGGGCCACGGGGATCGAGACGAATCTGAAGGAGTACCACGTTCAGTCGGTCACCTCGGGCAAACAGGCCCTGGGAGAGGTATCGGTGATTCTCATCATCGAGAACTTCCCCTACAAGGGCAAAGGCTCTTCCACGGACATCCTGGAAGCCTCGGCCAAGGCGTTTATCAACGCCCTGAACCGCTATACCCTCATGAAGAGGGAAGCGTGATATGGGGCTGCCGGTAACCATCTACGACACCACCCTCCGGGACGGTATGCAGGGGGTGGAGGTCTCCTTCAGCCTTCAAGACAAGATCCAGATCACCCAGATGCTGGACCAGATGAAGGTGGACTACATCGAAGGGGGCTTCCCCTTCGCCAACGAAAAAGAGGCGGCCTACTTCGAGGCCTTCAAGAAGCATCCCCTGAAAAACGCCAAACTGGTGGCCTTCGGGTCCACCCGGGCCCCCGGGGGCCAGGCCGCCACGGATCCCCACATCCAGGCCCTGATCGGAGCCCAGACTCCGGCGGTGACCATCGTGGGGAAAACCTGGAAGGCCCACATCCAGAAGGTACTGCGCACCACCGCCCCGGAGAACCTGGAAATGATCCGGGACTCCATCGCCCACTGCAAAGCCCAGAGCCGGGAGGTGATCTTCGATCTGGAGCATTTCTTCGACGGCTACAAGGACGACCCGTCCTACGCTTTGGAAGTCATCCGGGCCGGCGCCGAGGCGGGGGCATCCTACAACGTCCTCTGCGACACCAACGGCGGCACCCTCCCCGGGGAGGTTCAGAGAATCATGGCTGAAATCATTGCCTCCGGCGCCTCCGGCGCCGTGCCCCTGGGGGTCCACTTCCACGACGACTGCGGCACCGCCGTGGCCAACTCCCTGGTGGGGGTGGATGCGGGGGCCCGGCAGGTTCAGGGTACCGTGAACGGCTGGGGCGAGCGGACCGGCAACGCCAACCTCTGCGTGGTGGTGCCCAACCTCTGCCTCAAAACCAGCCACACCGTAAAGATGGGCAAACAGCTCCACCAGATGACCAGCCTCTCCCGGTTCCTGGCGGAAAAGGCCAACATCATCCCCGACAAGAGGCAGCCCTACGTGGGGGAAGCCGCCTTCGCCCACAAGGCGGGACAGCACGCCGACGTGATCGACAAGGCTCCGGAGCTGATGGAGCACATCGACGGCGCCCTGGTGGGCAACCAGCGGCGGGTGCTGCTGTCGGAACTGGCGGGGAAATCCACGGTGGTGAGAAAGCTTAAGAAATACGGCTCCTACGATAAAAACAGCCCCGAGGTGAAGGTGCTCATCCGGCTGCTGAAGGAGATGGAAAGCAAGGGATACGAATACGAAGCCGCCGAGGCCTCCTTCGACATCCTGGCCCGGCAGGTGCTGAACGATGTCTG
>CAYYNJ010000125.1:285-8079 GCA_964472775.1 uncultured Spirochaetaceae bacterium | reverse complement strand
AAACCGGTAAAGCGGTGACCCTGGCGTGCGAAAAGTTTGTCTACGGCCTTCCGGCCATCGAAGAATACATGAAAATGAAAATTCCCGTGGGCTGGGTTTCCGAAGACCTGCTGGTAACCGATGTGACCGCTGGAAAACCTTTCAGGAATCCCGATAAGGATTACATCCGCCGGGATGACAAGGGCGGTCGGGGCCGGGACGGACGAAGTCCCCTCCGGGGCCGCAGGGAAGAACGTCCCCGGGAGGAAAGGGCCAAACGCTCCTACGCTAAGATTGAAAAGCCCGTCAACCCCGTTGCCCCCGTCTCTTCCGGAGACGCTCCCTCCGACGCACCGGCCAAGACCCGGGGCCGATTCGGCCGTTCCGAGGGAACTGCGAAGGTTCAGGGAGATCGGATTCTGGGTATGAAGAAACCGGGACCCGATTCCACCGAAGAAGAACGGATTGCCTACTATAAGGCCAAATACGGTGAAGATTTTAAGATGCCCCGAAACCGCGGCGGCAAGGGGAAACCCCGGGAGGAAAAGAAAGGCGATAAGCCCCGGAAATCCGAAGCTTCACCGGCGGGGCCGTCCCGGAACGGCGGAAAGCCCGCATATCCCAAGAAGGAAGTAAAACCCGCTTCCCCCGGCTCCGGAGCCCGAAAGCTTAACTCCTACCCCGCCCACTTCAAGGCGGACCCTGCGGGGAAATCCGGCCCGGGCAAGAAAGTGCCGGAAGGTAAGAAAAAAGGATTAATCAGCCGGTTGTTGGACCGGTTTAAAAAAGACACCCCATAAAACCAGACCCGGAGGCGGCCATGGCGGCGGTACCGACGATATTATCCATTGATGCCGGAGGTTCCGGCATCAGGGCGGTTTTAATTGACCACAGCGGAAGGATCCTGAGGCAGACCAGCGGGGCAACACCGGTGACCCATCCCGAGCCAGGGGCCACCGAACACGACCCCGAGGCGCTCTGGGAGGTCACTTTAGATGTGGTGAAGCGGCTCTTTGAGGGGTCCGGGGCGGATTACCTGCCCCTGGTTCAGGCCGCAGGCATCACCAATCAGCGGTCCACCTTCTGCCTCTGGGATCCGGTAACCGGGAATCCCGTCACCCCTTTTATCAGCTGGCAGGATGTCCGCGCCGCCGGCACCGCCGCCGCCATGAACCGTTCGCCCGTATGGCGGCTTCTTCGGAAGGTTGCCTCCCTGGCATCATTTCTTACCGGCAGCACCATCCTGAAGGCCACGGCCATGTTGGAGTTCAACACCGACCATTCCATGACCAAGCTCAAGTGGCTGTTGGATAAGACCCCGGGCCTGCGGGACCGGTGCCGGAAGAGGGAGGTGGTGTTCGGGACCGTGGACACCTGGCTCATTTACCGGCTTACCGGTAAAAAGCAGCATCTCACCGATATTACCAACGCCTCTTCTACCAGCCTCTATAACCCCTTCGACCTGAAATGGAATCCCATATTCTGTAAAATTTTCGATATTCCCATGAATATGTTTCCCCAGGTCAAAGAGAGCTCCGATAATTTTGGTGAGATTTCTCCCGACTTCTTAGGCCGGACCTTTCCCATCGCCTCCGCCGTGGGGGATCAGCAATCCGCCCTCTTCGGTCATCGCTGCTTTCATGCGGGAGATGTCAAGGTCTCCATGGGAAGCGGCGGATTTGTAAACATAAATGTGGGCCCCAAGGGGAAACTATCCCGCCGGGGCCTCTTTCCTCTCATCGGTTGGGGTTATCAACGGTCCATTGCCTACATGCTGGAAGGGCAGGTAGCCGCCATGGGCACCTTTTTAGACTGGCTGATCAAGGATCTTCAGATGTTTTCCTCCCTGGAAGAGCTTAACCAGCTGGCCGCTATTCGTGATGATGCCGCAGGGGTTTTGGTGATTCCCACCCCCACGGGACTTCGGTTCCCCTATTTTGCCCCCCATCTGCAGGCCTGTTTCGGCAACCTCGGTTTTCACCATGACCGCACCCACCTGGCCCGGGGGGTCATAGACGGATTAGCCCACCGCATCATGGATATTTTAGAGGGGATCAAGGAAGATACGGGGACGGAGATCAAGATTATCAAGGTAGACGGTGGGGTGAGCCGGTCGGACCCCCTGATGCAATGCCTGGCGGACCTTTCCGGGGTGATGGTGGAACGGGCCCCGGACCCGGAGATCACCGTCCGGGGTGCCGCCTACCTGGCGGGCCTCCATGTCGATTTTTGGAAGAGTGACGACGAAGTGTCCCGGCTGTCTTTGGGCTACGACTGTTATATGCGTAAAAAACCCGAGGCCTGGGCACTGGAACAACGGCGGATGTGGAAGGAGTCGCTGAAACGGCTTCTCAAATCAGGCAGTCCGGTTTAACCGTCTCTTAAGGCCAACCACGCTTCTACGGCACCGGCAAAACCGCCCTCTCCGCAGGACCCTGTAAAGGGATAGTGCTGGGTTAAATCACCGTGGGCGTCGGCCACGGTGTAGGCAGTTCCCGCCCACTCGAGAAGATCCAAATCGTTTGTATCGTTGCCTACCCCCAGGACATCCTCCGCAGAAAGACCCAGCGAACGGGCTAAGGACTTGGTGGCCAGTCCTTTGTTGACGCTCCGGGGGAAGATCTCCAGCCAGATAGACTCATGGTCGATGGGAGAAGTGGCCCGAATCAAGGAGAAATCTTTCAGCTGCCGGTAGAACGGCTCCAGATCCGCCCGGGCCGGCAAGACGGCGATGAATTGACTGGCTTCCGATGGTACCGGGTTCTTCTCCGACAGGGGACGGCTCCATTCACGGTAAATCTCCAGGCGCCGGTGGAAATCGGGGTGCCCCCCGCCGGCGGACCAGTAATGCAGGTGATGGTTGTCCGGGATGGGGGCTTGGATCATAAAATCCGCCTTCTCCGCCATCAAGATGGCGCCGATCTGCCGGATCTCTTCAGCGCAGAGCTTGGAACAGCTCAGCAGCTCCCGGTCGGGCCAACGAAGAACTCCGGCACCGGCGGAAAATATCAGGTAGTCGATATCTAAATTGAGTTTTTCCCCCGCCCCTAGGCCAGAGAAAAGAGACCGTCCGGTGACGATGACCCGGCATATCCCGTGGTCTTCCAGGGTTTTCAACGCCCGGTGGTTTTGGGCGCATACTCCGGCCGGGGCGGTTGGGGAGGAAGGATCACGGACCGGGCAGTAGAGGGTCCCGTCAAAGTCCACCGCCGCCAGGCCTTGATACCGCCGTCTAGAGGATTTCAGAGGTGGCAGCGGTTACAGGGGCCCGGCGGGGATCCAGGGTTCTCTCGAGGAGGACACCCTCCCGAAGAGGAAAACTATGTCCGAAGCTGGCCCGGATGGTGATGGAGACGTATTGGACCGCCCTATCCATGGCAATGGGTAGGCTGTCTCCCTGTAAGAGGCTGCCGGTGATGACGCTGGTGAAGATATCTCCCGTTCCGGGAAAGTAGGCGGGTACGTAGCTGCACCGAACCATCCAGTACCGGCCGTCTTCCCTGTCCAGGGCGATGGTGCCGGTGGTGTTGGGATGTTCACTCAAGGGAACACTGGTGATGATCACCACCCGGGGCCCCCGGTCCGCCAGTTCCCGGGCCCACCCTTTAGCTTCATCCAGGGAAATCTGGGAGGGCAGTTTCCGGTCTAGAAGAAACGCCGCCTCGGTGAGGTTAGGGGTGATGATATCGGCCCTTTTGATAAGCTCCTTCATTCCTGCGATCATTTCGGGTCCTATGGGGCCGTAGGTGACCCCGTCGTCTCCCATGACAGGATCCACCACTATCAGCGGCTTTTCCCTTCCCTCGGGTTTTCCGAAATAGGTGATGAACTCAGAAACGATCCTTATCTGTTCCGGGGAGCCTAAGAAACCGCTGTAGATGGCGTCAAACCGAAGATTCAGCTCTTTCCAGTGACGGATGATCCCCTGCATATCCTTGGTTAGGTCGGTGATGTGGTAGTTGGTAAAATCGCTGGTATGGGTGGACAGCAGGGCCGTGGGGAGGGGGCACACCTGAGTCCCCATGGTGGAGAGAATCGGAATTACCACGGTCAGGGAGGCCCTGCCGAATCCAGAAAGATCGTGAATGGCGGCGATGCGGGGAACGGGATTTATCATGTTGCCATTATAGCCAATTCCAAAGTATCTTAAAAGGGAGAAGTTTTTTTCGATTGATGGAAAGATCCGGGAAATTAGATTTCTTCCCTGGACACCGATCCGGCTATCCCTAATAATAGAAACCTGTAAAACCTTCGGACGGGCAAATAAGGAACCGAAAAAGTGCTTAGAAAACGGTTGAACCAAAAGGATGTGGAACAGAGGCTCAAAGAAATCCGGGCCGCCTATTCCTCCTTTAGCAGCAAGTACGGCAAAAACCGAAATCTTGTCTCTTCATTTGACGAGAGATATTTTGAAGCCCTCAGAACGAGGATGGACCTGGACCGCTTCTTCCAGGCCGAGAATGAAGCCCTCAAATCCATGGAAGAGCACGAACTGGCGGAGCTCAGGAAGATGCAGAACCAGAAAACCGAAGAGCGGCTATCCCAGCGTCAGAAAAAGGACACCGCTCAACGGGTGTGGGAAGAGCATCAGCGCCGGATAGAGAAGTATCCTTCCTACGGACTACACCCCGAGGCATCGATGGAGCTCGATAAGCTGATCGGTGCCATGGCGGCTTATGAAGAGGAACACTGGTCCAAGATGGAGAGGACCTTCCGGTCCCTGTCGCCGGGCCGCGATATGGATACCCGGGTAGCCCTGGAGATGCGGTGGAGGGAATTCTGTGTCCCCGGTACCGACGGAGCCCCTCCCAGGATGGGGAAATACCGGACCCTCCTTTCCCGGTTTCCCCGGGACCAGAAGGCGGTGGAGTGGGAGGAGCGTCAGATTCTCTACGATGCCGCCCGGTTCATGGGGCTTTTGCGCAATACCATGGGAGAGTTTTTGAATGATCACAAGCTTCCCGTGGCGGAAAAGAATCATATTGAGCAGGGTCAGGCGGTGCTGGAGGAGATTCTCGTTGATTTCCGCCTCACCGATTTGATCCGGCTTTCTTGACGTTTTACGGGAAACCCGGGGAATCGGAATCTTTTTTTCAAATATTCTTGATTTCCCGGGTCAAATGAATAGAATAGGCATGAGTACCTGAAAAGAATTTATCTGCTCCGGGGCTGTGTTAAGTCTTCGGGGTTCACGGCCGCCGCCGTTTATCATGGGAGGATTACATGAGTGAAGTCGTCGTAGATGACAAGAATTTTGAAGCGGAAGTTGTCAATTCCGATATTCCCGTACTGGTTGATTTTTGGGCCCCCTGGTGCATGCCCTGTAAAATGATCGCCCCTCTTCTCGAAGAGATTGCAGAAGCCTATCAGGGAAAGCTCAAGGTGGCGAAACTCGATGTCGATTCGGCCCCCCAAATTGCCCAGCAGTACCGGGTCATCAGCATCCCTACCTTGAAAGTGTTTAAGAAGGGCGAGGTGGTCAACGAGTTCGTCGGGGCCGGTTCCCGGGATAATATCGAAGCCCTCTTTCTTCCCCACCTGGATGAATAGTCACCCTTCAGGGGTGTAGACCTCATCACTATTTTCCTCCCCGAAGCTGGCCCCTCCGTTGGGTACCACGTGCCAGTCCTCTTTTGTGTCGCTGTCCCGGTTGTCCCGGCGGCGGCACAGGGACCGGGTGGCCGTGGTCGGGTCGGGATTTGCCCCGTCTTCGGGTGCCATGAGCTCTCCCTGGGCCTTCCATCCCCCTTCTTCGTGGAGCTGGTCCGCCATGAGCATCACCGCCAAGGTGCCGAAACCCCGGTACTTCTCGTCGGAACTGCTGGTGCGGTTGCTGTAGAGGAACCCGTCTAACAGGGGCCCTCCGGGAAAGGCGTAGAGGGCCACCACCCCGTTATTTCCGCCTATCCCGGTGCCTCCGGGGACCCAGAAGTCCCGGGCCAGGGGGTGCGCATCATAACCTCCCGAGGCATCTAGAAGGCCCGTTTCATCCACCTCTTCGGGGATACCCTGGGGTTTGCAGTGGATGATGAGAAAATCCCCCGCCTCCACCGGGCAGGGAGGGAAAATCAGCCGGCTTTTCCAGGTGTCGGTGGTCCCTTCGGTGTAGCAGATCCCCGCTAAATCGCCGCCGGAGAGAACCTGGAGCTCCACCATGTCGGGGTGTTTGTCACCGCCCTGGGGGGTGATTTCGGTGATGAGAAGCTTCGGGGGCGAGGGGTTGTAACCGTAGAAGGGGTAGAGAAAGGTCATGGTGTTGCCTTGGGCGTCCCGGACCGACCCTGTGAGGGTGTACTCCCGGCCCGGTTCCATGGGCTGGCGGCATCTCAGTAAGACCCGGTTTCCTTCCATCAGCGGCTCCTCCTGCTCCAGGGGGGGCACTATGCGGCTTCCGGTAAAATCCTGGGGTTCCTCGTCAAAGACCGCCGCCACGGTTTGGGAATCCACCGGATAGAGTTTAACCAGCGCCGGCGGTTTCAGGTCCGCCTCGGCGTAGCTCCGGTAATCCGGAAGCTGCCCGCATCCCCCGAGCAAGAGTGAAATCAATCCCATAATTCTTATCGGTTTGTGAATCATCTCATACCTCCTCCCTCTCCCTTTACCTCTGCCGGACCGGACTGCTTTAATCCCCGTGAAAAGAGGCTGAGAAAATTGATTATTCGGAGATAAAATGGGTATAATAGCTGCAGGAGTGTTTCATGGCAGACAATGTTCTCTTTGATAAATACGGCAACACCGTGGATGCCAACAAGGTCATTTTCCGGGAAGGGGAAGTGGGGGATAAGATGTACATCATCCAGGAGGGAAGCGTCAGGATCTCAAAAAAGATCGGCGGGAAAGAACACATCCTGGCGGTTCTTGGGAAGGGCGACTTCTTCGGTGAAATGGCCCTGGTCAATCAGGAACCCCGGACCGCCACCGCCACCGCCGCCACCACCGTGAGGATGCTCATCTTTAACAGGGACGGCTTCCTGGGGATGATCGAGAAGAACGGAAAAATTGCCCTGAATATCATCGACAAACTCTGCCGCCGCCTGAATAATGCCAACCAGCAGATTCAGCATCTGGTGAAAAGGAATGAAAAGTGGCTGGTGGCCCTGAACCTTAACTATGCTTTTATCGAGAACGGCATGGAAAACGCCAAGCTCGATGCGGTAAAACTCTCCCGGGAGCTCTCTCTGAATCTGGAAATTCCCGCCGAGCAGGTTGCCAAGGTGATGGTTGAGCTTAAGGAAGCCCGAATTATCGATATTGAAGAAAACCGAATCTCCCTGAGGAATAAGACCGCCTTGGCGGCCATGGTGGAGAACTCGGCTCAGCTGAATACGTAAAACCGCCGAGGCCGGAGACCCCTGCCGTTCCCCCTCGCCGGAAAACCCATGAACTACCATAAGGAAAAGACAGCATGTGCGGAATTGTCGGATACTGCGGGCCCCGGCCCACCGCCCCCATCCTCTTGGAGGGGCTGAAAAGACTGGAATACCGGGGTTACGACTCGGCGGGGATCTGCGTCGGAAACGGCGGAGATCTTGAGATTGTCAAGAAAACCGGGAAAATCAAAGACCTTCGCGGCGTAGTACCCCCGGGGTTGGCGGGAACCTTCGGCATCGGCCATACTCGCTGGGCCACCCACGGCGAGGTGAATGATAAAAACGCCCACCCCCACCGGGATGCTTCAGGCCGCCTGGCGGTGGTTCACAACGGCATCATCGAAAACTACATCCCCATCAAAGAACGCATGATCCGCAAAGGCTACACCTTTGAAACGCAAACGGATACCGAAGCTTTGGCCAAATTGGTCGATTACTATTACGT
>CAYYNJ010000125.1:0-275 GCA_964472775.1 uncultured Spirochaetaceae bacterium | reverse complement strand
GCATCATCGAAAACTACATCCCCCTGAAAGAGAAACTCATCGAGGAAGGGACGGTTTTCCTCTCCGATACCGATTCGGAGGTTATCGCCCACCTCATCGCCGCCCGCTACGAGGGAGATCTGGAAAAGGCGGTGAAGGAAACGGTGCCCCTGCTCAAAGGCACCTACGGCATGGTGTGCATGCACGCCGATGAGCCGGGCCTCCTGGTGGGTGCCCGGAACGGCTCTCCCTTGGTATTGGGAATCGGAGACGGCGAGATGTTCCTCGCCTCCGAT
>CAYYNJ010000124.1:6845-8080 GCA_964472775.1 uncultured Spirochaetaceae bacterium | reverse complement strand
CTTTGACCCGCGTCAGTACCTGGGGCCCGCCCGGGAGTCCCTCAAAGAACTTTATAAGAAAAAGAACATCAACGTCCTCGGATCCGCCGAGCAGGCCTAATCCGATTTCCGGCTGATAAAAAGAAAGGCTGCTGGTTCAGATGAACCGGCAGCCTTTTTCTTCGCCCTATCACTCCGAATCTCCCTGGGGAGGTAAGCAGAGTTATACTAATCTAATTACGCCTTTAATGCGTCCCCACAGCAGGGGGGTCATGCCGGCTAACACCAGCAACAGGGTCAAAAAAACCGCCCAGCCCGGTCTGCCCAGATAGAAAAGAAGGGCCGGCACCGCCCCCAGGGCAAAAACAGGTACCGCCAGGCCGAAGGTAACCCCCATCAGCCGGCGCTGCTGTGTCCGTCCCCAGGCAACAAGGAAAACAGATCCGCAGAGGAGGCCCACCCGTAAGAGGGGGAGGAGGAAAAGATTGTAGACATCGTAATTTCCGAAATTCAAGACGCCGTCCACCACCCCGGTGAGGAGGAAGAAGCCCAATCCGTAGCCGAGAAGCTCCTGGACCGCCGCTTCCAAGGAATTTTCGATCCAGCGATAGATAAGACCGTACCCGGTCAGCCAGAGAATAGCCCAAAAGAGGTAGTCTTGGAGAAGCCGGAAAAGGAAAATCCCTCCGGGAGTGTAGGTGAGTTTTAAGAAGAGGGAAACCGCCAGATAGATAATAAGGGCGGGGATAAACAGCTTTATTCCCCAAAAAACGTTCTCTAAGAAAGTTTTTACCCCAGGACCTTTCGGTTCATGTGAAAGGAGTAAACCGATGAGAATCAGCGGAATAAGGGTCAGGAAAAACAATATCATGATGCAGAGATTACCACTTATCACTTTTTTCATCAACTCGCTTTTACCTCCTTTTACCGTCGGGGTTTACATGGTCGGGCCTGTTTTGCTATTATATTGTTCTTCGAAGGGACATTACCTATTTGACTCTTTTGAGGCGGGGTGCTATATTACCCTGAAATTATGAGGTATGGAGGTAGGGCAAGGTCCCTGTAGGGGGGTTAAAGTGCTATCTAAAGAGGGAGGCGGATTGTCAACCAAAGATCTGAGAACGAACAAGGAAATTAGAGTCCGGGAAGTACGGTTAGTCGATGCGGAAGGAAATCAGGCGGGAGTTCTTCCTATTTTGGAAGCCCTGGAGATGGCCAAGGCCATGATGCCCGAGGACCAGAAGATCGAGATGAAG
>CAYYNJ010000124.1:0-6835 GCA_964472775.1 uncultured Spirochaetaceae bacterium | reverse complement strand
CTGGAGATGGCCAAGGCATCGGGGTTAGACTTGGTAGAAGTTTCACCCAAGGCTGTTCCACCGGTTTGTAAGATCCTTGATTACGGCAAGTACAAGTTTGAGCAGGACAAAAGGCTGAAAGAAAACAAGAAAAAGCAGAAGCTGGTCAAATTGAAAGAGATCAGAATGCAGCCTAAGATCGAAAAACACGATCTTCAGTTTAAAGCCAAGCATGTGCAGGAGTTTCTCGATGAGGGAAACAAGGTCAAGGTGACTGTCCGGTTCAGAGGCCGTGAGCTGGCTCATACCGAACTGGGAAAGGTTGTTTTAGATAATCTTCTCCTGTTATTAGACGGTGAATTTGTCGTCGATAAAAAACCTTCCATGGAAGGCCGTTTTATGTCGATGATTTTGAATCCTAAAACCAAGAAGTAGAGAGGTTCTTGATATGCCCAAGATGAAGACGAGAAAGGCAGCAGCCAAACGGTACTCCTTCACCGGCACCGGTAAGGTTAAGTACAAAAAACAGGGACTGCGGCACATTTTGACGAAAAAAAGCAGCAAAAGAAAGAGAAAGCTTCGGAAAGCCGGATTGTTAAGCAGTGCCGAGCTTGCCGTGGCCAGAAAGCTCGTCCCCTACGGTTAGGGTGCGACTTTAGTTTTGCTGTTAGGATATAAGGAGTGATCAGCAATGCCTAGAGCAGTTGACGGTACCAGACGACACGACAGAAGAAAAAAGATCCTGGACGAAGCCAAGGGTTATTGGGGACGACGGAGTACTAACTTCAGAACCGCCAAAGACGCCGTGGCTAAAGCGGGTCTCTACGCTTTTCGCGACAGAAAGCGGAAAAAGAGAGATTTCCGGCGCCTCTGGATCGCCCGTATTTCCGCCGCATGCCGAAACGAGGGAGTAACCTATTCCCGGTTTATCAACGGCCTTTCCCGGGCGGGAATTGAAGTGAATCGTAAAGCCCTTTCCAACATGGCCATCGAAGACCCCAAGGCCTTCTCTGCCATGATCGAAAAAGCCAAAGCGGCGTTAGAGGCGTAAACGATGATTCAACTCGAGCACATTCGCGAACTGAATGAAAAAGTCCAATCCACCCTGGAAGTCATCCGGCTTTTGAGGGAAGAAAACGGCCTTCTTCGGGGAAAACTTGAGGAAAATGAAGCCCGCGTTAAAGAGCTCGAGGTTCTGGTATCATCCTTCAGGAATGACCAGGACGAAATTGAAGAGGGAATAAAGGGTATTCTCCTTCAGTTGGACCGGTTGGAAGAGGAGTTCACCGCACCCCCCTCTCTTCGGAGTGAGGCGGCAGAAGCGGCGGAGAACACCTCCAGCGTAGAGGAAGAGACACAGGCGCCCGTAATGGAGGCATCGAGCTTTTCCCCTGCCGACGAGGCAGTTTCTTCTCCGGTGGAAACATCCGACGGTTCAGACGAAGAGAACAAACCGGGGGTACCATCCCCCGGTTTACCCTCCCCTTCTCATCCTTCTCCGGTTCCCTCCGGTTCTCCCGAATCAACTCCGGACAACGGAGAAACGGAACTGGATATTTTTTAACACCATGGCTGGGAACCTTGTTCAAATCAGCCTTCTGGGAACTCGTTTTTCCATTCAAACAGATCAGGACCCAAAGTATGTTCAGCATCTTCTGGAGGATCTTTCTAAAAGAATCGCCCACATTCAGGGCAATTTGAAGATAGAAGATCCGGTACGTGCCGCCCTGCTGGCGGGCCTGTTTCTTGAGGACGATCTCTCCCAATGCCGGGCCAGCCATCCCGACAAGGTGATTATCGATGAGGTGGAAAAACTTCATCTTTCTATGATAAAAAGTATAGACCAAACGTTGAGTCAATAGATCCTGCGGTGTTCGGGCGGAGCACACAATCTCTTGGGACAAACTCACGTAACGGGACTCCTAATTATGCGGTTTGAATTGCCGTCCTCCGGGACGACACGATACCGCAAAGCTGAGACCCACTTGAACCTAAGAGTTCAAGAGATTACGTTCCAAGCGGCATCGCGGGTTTTTCTTTCCCCACAATCAGTCACGAAACATCCTTTTACCCGGTTGACTTTCCTCGCTTACCGATTTAAATTCGCATATATGGCATTATTGACAGCTCAGCGGATCACTTCTTTATTCAACGGTTTTAAAACCATCGATGTGGCTTTTAACAGCAGTGTTTCCCGGGCGCTGGGACTGAATCCCAAGGAAATTTTTCTTAAATGTCTTGGTCAACAGTTCCGGTGTGTCATTTATTCTAGCTCCATGACCGGTGCCAAGGTGGTCATGTCGGTCACCAAGGAAACACTCACCCACTTTAGGAAAGCCAATAACGCGGTCTCTCTCCGTTACTGTTTTACCGATGATGAGAAATCTGTGCCCATCACGTTTTTTGTTCCCGCAAAAATCATGGGGTTCACCCCCTACGGCAGCAACCCAGAACTAAATTTCATTACCCTTAATTTTACCAGCCAGCCCCCCGACGCCCTCGTTTCGGCTTTGGGGATCCTCATTGAAGCTAACGTGAACGCCAAACGCCGGGCGGAAGAACGGATCCTTATGAATCAGGAAAATATCCGCAAATTAGCCATCAAACCAAAATCCTCGGTTCTTTCTATTACGGGAATACCCCGGGCCTGCATCCTCCGAGACCTGTCGTTTTCAGGAGCCATGGTGATTATTTCGGGGATAGGGAAGTTCCTCTTAGAGAAGGAAGCCACCCTGCGCCTTGAGTTTGATGATCTGAAAACATTTATCACCATAAAAGGAAAGGTTCAGAGGTTTGAAGAGGTTCAGGGCCGCAAGGAACTTTCCGCTCTGGGAATTTTATTCCATCAGGAAGAACTGCCCATAGAATATAAGATGAAAATTAACGATTTTCTTAACCGACTAGGGAAAGCCTCCCCGAACTCTTCCTCATAGCCGCCATAAATCTGCCCGTTTTCTTTTCTCACCCCTTTCCCATGGATAATCCGCCGTGCTTAGGCAGAAAAATATTTTTCTTAAGCAAAAAAATAAATAAAAGAGAAATTTTCTTATAGGTGATTAAAGTTTATGACTAGCCCAAGTCGATATTGGAGTGAGGGGAATGCGCCAGGATAAGCGGTTCTACCCCACTTAATCAGATTATCGGGAATAATTTAGTCTGGTTAAGCAAAACTTTCAAGAAAAGGGGGTTAATTTGCTTTTTTCGGCCTTTTGGCCCGCCATGACGGATTCATTCCGGACCCATGGCAGTATTCAGTAATCGTGGTCCCCAGGGACCAGGGGCAAGGATGCCCAATAAAACATTCCAGGGAGGAATAGAATGATTATTAATCACAACATGAGCGCCATGTTTGCCAACAGAGAGCTCAGCAACACTCACCTTAACGTGTCCAAAGGGATGGAACGCCTGTCTTCCGGATTACGGATTAACAGAGCCGGAGACGACGCTTCCGGTTTGGCCGTGTCTGAGAAAATGCGCTCCCAGATTCGGGGCCTGCAGCAGGCTTCCGACAACGCCGCCAACGGTATTTCCTTCATCCAGACCACCGAAGGCTATCTTCAGGAGTCTCAGGACATCCTGCAGAGGATGAGAGAGCTGGCGGTACAGTCTTCCAACGGTATCTACACCGAAGAAGACAGGATGCAGATCCAGGTTGAGATTTCTCAGCTGGTGGATGAAATTGACCGGATCGCCTCTCATGCCCAATTCAACGGCATGAACATGCTCACCGGCCGTTTTGCCGCCGAGATGGGCGAGAACACCGTCACCGCTTCCATGTGGTTCCACATCGGTGCCAACATGGACCAGAGAGAAAGGGTTCATATCGGAACCATGACCAGTATGGGCTTGGGTATCCGCGAAGTGGGCAGCAAAGAGTTTGTCTCCCTCGAGACCCCTGAGACCTCAAACCGCACCATCGGTGTCCTGGACATGGCTCTTAAGAAAGTGAACAAACAGCGGGCCGACCTCGGTGCCTACCAGAACCGTCTGGAACACGCCGTCAAGGGTCTTGATGTGGGTGCTGAAAACCTGCAGGCCGCCGAATCCAGAATTCGGGATGCCGACATGGCTTCCGAGATGGTTGAGTACACTAAGAACCAGATTCTTGTTCAGGCTGGAACAGCCATGTTAGCTCAGGCGAATATGAAGACCCAGTCGGTCTTGCAAATCCTGGGATAAGAGGTTATATTCTATCTTAGGGTAATGTGGTCAGTGTGCAAAGGAATTTGTACACTGGCCCTGGTTCTTTGAAAAAAACCCTCGAAACGTAATGCTGGACGAAGGAGATTTTCCCGATTCTTAAGAATCGGGAAATCTCCTTGTCGTGCAGGCGGTAAAAGCGGAGTGAGGCGCGATATCAAGCCGCGCGCTCTGCACTGGCATACGTAACGGGGCGGTACGATACCTGAGCAAGGATGCAAGGGTGTGCCGCTCCCCTATCAAGGAGGGTATATATGATAATTAATCACAACATGAGTGCCTCTTACGCCAACCGCACGCTGGGTGTACAAAATGCAGAAGTAAGCCGGAATATTGAAAAACTCAGTTCCGGAATGCGTATCAACAGAGCAGGCGATGATGCTTCCGGTCTGGCGGTCTCTGAAAAACTCAGAGGTCAGATCCGTGGTCTTAACCAGGCCCAGAGGAACATCGAAAACGGCGTTTCTTTTATTCAGACAACCGAAGGATACCTGCAGGAAACTCAGGACATTCTTCATCGTGTACGGGAACTTTCGGTACAGTCCGCCAACGGCGTATACACCGACGAAGACCGTCTGCAAATTCAGGTAGAGGTATCTCAGCTGGTGGATGAGATCAACCGTATCGCTTCCCATGCCCAGTTCAACGGCATGAATATGCTTACCGGGAACTTTGCTAAAGACTCCGCAACCGGAGCCATCATGCAGTTTCAGGTTGGTGCCAACATGGATCAGAACAAACAGATTTTCATTGGTACCATGACGGCTCAGGCCCTCGGCCTTGAAGGAGCACAGGGTGGGAACGGCGCGGTCTCCATCTCTTCTCCCGAGCAGGCGAATCTTACGATTGGTGTCGTAGACTCCGCCCTGAAGCAGGTTTCCATGCAGAGAGCCGACCTTGGCGCCTATCAGAATCGTTTTGAAATGGCCGCTCAGGGCGTAGGCATTGCTGCGGAGAATCTGCAGGCTGCCGAATCACGGATCCGGGATGTTGATATGGCTTCAGAAATGGTGGACTTCGTAAAGAACCAGATTCTTACCCAGTCTGGCACCGCAATGCTGGCCCAGGCCAACACCAAACCGCAGTCTGTTCTTCAGCTGCTCTAAAATGGATCCGGTAAGAGATTTTCTGGACGTTATCTCTTGCCAACTTTACTGGGGGGACGCGCCCCCCCCGCTTTTTCAGCTTGTTTGACATCTTTTTTGTTTTCCATCGTTGGCTGACATGGGTAATGGATTACCCAGGAGGTTTTATCATGGAGTTAGATATTAAGAGTGTCGCTCCCCACGAAACAACGTCTCGTGAGCGACCTACTCATCGGCCGGCCCCTCAAGAACCGGTTCAACCGCAGCAGAACCGGGCTGCGGAATTGATGATGCAGCAAAAATTAGAAGAACAACGGCAAAAATCTTTAGCGTCGGCCAAGAACGTCGATGCATCGAGATATTTTAAGGAAATTCTCAGGTTCACCGAAATATTCAACAAAAAGCTCACGTTCAACATCGATCAGGATTCAGAACAGGTGATTGTAAAGGTCGTTGATACCGAGACCGATAAAGTAATCAAGGAGATTCCCCCCGAAGAGCTTCAGAGGCTGTACAGCAGTATGAAAGAAGCCATCGGCCTTCTTATAGACGAACAACGATAACAACTATTTCCGGGGGGAAAAGTCTGCTTATGTCTGATATCTCCATCCCTGGAGTAACTAATAAGTATAATACAACTCAAATGATCGAAGAGATCATGGAACTCGAGAGAATTCCCGTCACGCGGATGGAGAATGATCTCGAGCGCTATGAATTTCAGAGGCAAACCTGGCGTGACTTGAATGTCAAAATGTCCCGGGTCAGGGAGGCCTCGCGGTCTCTCTACGGTTTTCAGAACCCCTTCAACGACAGGGTGGCAGAAAGCTCCGATGAGTTCTACCTTACCGCCACCGCCACCCGTGAAGCCATGGAGGGGGTTTCGGAAATTGAAGTCCTCGCCGTGGCCACCGCAGACCGCCTTCTCTCCTCTTCTCTGGATGAAGATTTTCAGGTTCCTCAGGGAGACTACGGATTCCAGATCGGTGATGAAGAAATTTCTCTGCGTTTCCGGGGGGGCGATCTCAATTCCTTTGCCGAGACCATCAACCGGCGCAGCCGCGGACTTTTGAAAGCATCTTCTATTCGAAACACCGCCGATACGGTTATTTTTTCTATAGAAACCACCCAGATGGGAGCCTCCAACCGGCTCTTTTTTGAAGAATCTTCCGAAGCCCTGGCGAAAGAGATGGGGCTGTTGAAAGAGTCGGATTCATCGGCCTTCAGCTACCGGCCGGAAACGGGCGACCTCAAGGCTTGGGAAGCCCCACTTGACACCCGCCTCTTTCGTCAAACCGATGAAGGCTTGGTACTTCTTCCCGGAGCGGAGGGGCGCCTCTCCCTACCGTTGATGAGAGAGAGAATGCCGGAAATGGTTTTAGAGTTCTCCGTCTCGGTAAACTCCCTTCCGGAAGACACCCTATCCCCGCCGAAAGCACCTCCCGGACCGTCCATTCCCCCTTCAGGGTCCATTTCCTTTGAAAACCTGACGGTCAATTCGGCCTCATCCACGGTTGATCTTCCCGATTTAACTCCCCCCCCTCCCCCCCCCACGGTGGTAGACAACAATGCCT
>CAYYNJ010000123.1:0-8091 GCA_964472775.1 uncultured Spirochaetaceae bacterium | reverse complement strand
GGGGCAGGATAATCCCCAGGGGAACTAAAAAGAAAGTCTGGAAGGGGGTGCCGTCGGAAATATCCGACAGGAACTGCCGGGCAAAGGAAAGGATGACAACGGTGATGATGCCGTAAACCGCCAAGAGAGAGACCAGACCGCTTAAACCTCGGCGCCCCCGAGAACCGGATCTCATAAATTCCCCCCGCTTTTAATTTCCAGTTCCAACCACGGTTCCCTCCGGCCCTCCCGAAAAGCCAAGACCGGCTGCACCAGGGTAAAAGGAGGAGACAGTCTCATGGGAGTCAACCGGCTGCGCACCAGAACCTGGAGAGCCCCCGGAGAATCGGTAAAATTCAGAGGAGGATAAGTGAGGGTGAGAAAATCATCTAAAAATTCCTGGGACGATTCAAACCGTTTCACCCGGTCATCCCGGGTGACAATGTAGCGCTGATTAAAACGGTCCCAGCGGCCTTCCACCCGGATCTCTTCATCAAGAACAAGCTTCCCATCCCGGAAGCCCAGGAATCTTCGGGGATCCTGATAAATCCGAATCTGAAAAAGAATTTCCGAAGTCAACCCCTGCTGAATGCTCTCCAGAATCCTAGGGTCCTCCGGGGCGCGGTAGTTGAGACGCCACCGGCCGTCCCCCAGGGAATCCGCCGATACGGAGGATTCGCCGAAGAGAAGACTCAACGGCAAAAGGAAGAGGAGAAAAAAAGAGGTCCTGACGGTGATTCGGCTCACAGCCCTATGATATCCCATTTTTGCCGGAAGCGGGATATCCTTCTTGGGAATTCAGAAAAACGAAGAGACCCGAAGGTTATTCTTCTTCAAACCGGTTATTGAAAAGTGCCACCAGCGCTTCGAGGGCAGGGATTTCATCTTCTCCCTCCACGATGAGCTCCAAAACCGAATTGTAGCTGGCCCCCAAGGCAAGAATCCCCATGATGGACTTGGCGTTTATCTGGTTATCCCCTTTTTTGATGAGGATCTGAGAGGAGTATTCATTGGCCCGCTGCACCAATAGGGCCGCCGGCCGGGCGTGAATTCCCGCCCTGTTTTTTATTATAACTTCCTGTGATACCATAGGGCCTTCCTAAAACACATCCTTGTTGCCGAAGTACGCCGACCGGGCACTTTCGCTTTCCAGCCAGCGGAGCATATTGTCGTCAAACTGACGGGCCGAATTATAACCCATTTTCTTGAGCCGCTCATTCATGGCGGCGGTTTCGATGATAATCGGGATGTTTCGCCCCGGTTTTACCGGAACAATCACCTGAGGAACATGAACACCTAAAAGCTCCACCATGTTGTCGCCCGAGCCTATCCGGTCATAGACCTTGGTGGAATCCCACTCTTCCAGCTCTGCCACCAGCTGAACCTGCTTCGTATCTCTGATCGCTCCCACCCCGAAGAGCTGGGAAATGTTGATAATCCCTAAACCACGGATTTCCATGTGGTGGGCCACCATCTGGTTAATCCCCTGTCCCAAGAGAAGGTTCCCGTTCACACAGGAGATCTCCACCGCATCATCGGCAATCAACCGGTGGCCCCGCTCGATCAGTTCCAGGGCCGTCTCGCTCTTACCCACCCCGCTGTCGCCCCGGATAAGAATGCCGATACCGTAAACCTCCACCAAGGTGCCGTGAACCGTGGTCTTCTCGGTGAAGATATTTCCCAGGGCCCGCATGATCCGCCGGCTGAACTCAGAAGTGGGCAGGTCGGTGGTCAAAATAGGACATCCCGCCTTCTCGGCGGCTTCCAGGAACACCTTGGTGGGCCCATGATCCGAGGTAAAAATACAACAAGGAACCGGGTAAGTAAAGAACTTCTCAATGGTCCAGCTGACATTCTCTTTTTCCAGCTTCTTCAGATAAGCATTCTCACCCTGGCCGAAAACCTGAAGTCGGTTGTAGGCAAAATCTTCAAAAAAACCGCTTAAGGTAAGGCCGGGGCGGTTCATATCCGGCTCGGTTAACTCCCGGGCCAAGCCCGGCCTGCCGGCCATGCATTTCAGATCCAGAGCATTATGCTCCTTCAGGTCTAAATCCAGAAGATCCAGGATGGTGAAGCTTCCCATACACAATACTCCCTCGATAAAGTAAAGGAGGGGCTAAAGCCCCTCCTTTCAATGTATCACAGAAACAGACTCATGGTTCGGCCATGCGGCACCGCCGCCCCTATTGATGCTCCTGAATCTTCTCTTTTTCTTTACGGAACTTATTCTCCAGTTTGTCAAAGAGAATCTCAATTCCTTTGTAGAGTTCATGGGCATCCACGCTGAGATGAGCGGAGGTTCCCCACCGGAAGTTAGTATTGGCTTCAACCTTGTAGAGGTTTTTTTCCCGAATCAGTGAAACCGCCAAATCGGTCACCAAATCGGACGCGAAATCAAGCCTTTTCATTTTTTTCGCAATATGTTCTTTGGTGGTCTCACTCACTTCGTAATGAATACCCTTCACTTCATAGTTCATATAAGCCCCCTCAAGTAAAATATCTAAGGTTCTTACGGAAATCTAAGATTTCAATAATCCCCCCGTCTCATCAACGCCCGAAAGACGATTCGATATCGAGCTCTCCCCGATACTTTGCCACCGTCCGGCGGGCAATGCTGATCCCTTCTTTCTTCAGCATGTCGGAAATCTTTTGGTCCGACAGCTTCTTTCCCGACGAGTTGGCCTCCAGAATTTCCCTGACCCTTTCCTTCACCCCCTCCTTGGAAAACCGGGAACCGCTGGAACCGGACCCGGAGATGGAATTGGTAAAAAAATACTTCAGAGGGTAGAGGCCCCACTCTGTCTGGATGTACTTGGCATTAGATATCCGTGAAACCGTGGTTTCGTGAACCGAAACCTCTTCGGCAATGTCCTTCAGGGTCAGGGGAACCAGATACTTGGGCCCCCGGACAAAAAACTCCCGCTGGAAATCAAGAATCGCCCGGGCAATCTTCAAAAGGGTGCGGTGCCGCTGCTGAATGCTGTTGATAAACCAACGGGCTTCCCGCACATGATCCTGGGCGAATCGGCGGGCTTCCTTCTCCCCTTCCCCGCCGCCCCGGCCATCCGGCCCGGTGAGATCTTTGAAAAAATCCGCCACCCCCAGCACAGGAATCTCTTCATCGTTGAGATAGAGTTTGTATTCTCCCTCTTCAAGTCGCACCATCAGGTCCGGTATGACGTACTGAGCATCGCTGCCGGTGTAGGCGGAGCCGGGAAAGGGGTTTAAGGTTTTAAGATAGCGGACCAGTTCTTCCACCCGGGGGATCTCAAGCTTCAAGGCCTTGGCAATCTCGGAAAGCTTTCCTCTCTCCACCTCGGGCAGGAATTCCTGAATCAACCGGTCCACCCCTTCGGGGGCCCCGGGATCCCGGCGCCACTGAACCAAGAGGGATTCGGTATAGTCGGAGACCCCGCAACCCACCGGATCAAGACCTTGCAGTATTTCTAAAACGGCGGGAAGAAATTCGAGCTGGCGGGGATTGAGAAAGGAATCGGGTAATTCCCGGTGAAATCCGTTTCGATCCAGATTCTGAATGAGAATCTCCCCCAGGGCAAACAACTCCTCCGAGAGGGGGTGAAGTCTCAGCAGCAAGAGCAGGTGCTCTTGAAGACTATCGGGCCGGGCCAGGGCCCCTTCTATAAACTTTTGCTTGGCGTCGGCCCCTTCCTGGTCCAGAGGCCGGGATGTGTATCCCGGGTCGCTGCTGTTCTCAAACGGTTCATAGTCTTTGGATTCCTGCCGGGTGGTGGAATCCAGGGAAACGGTGGATCGGTCTAAAACAATCTCCAGGGCGGGATTCCTTTCCACCTCCTCTTCGATCCTGAACTTCAGATCCTGAAGAGGCAGGGCCATGAGTTGTATCGACTGATACATCTGGGGGCTCAGCTTAAGCCGCTGCTCCTGGATGATGATAGGCTTCTGGTACTGCAACAAAACCTCCCGCTTACGCACAACCTATATTAAATATGGGCAACTCAATCTCGAATGTCAAGAAAAGGCGAAAACTCACAATAGATGAGCCCATTTGAAAACAGAGATTATCTCATTGACTCGATTTATTCGGCGGAGCCTACATCTCAAACTCATGGCCCAGATAGACGGTCCGGGCGGTCTGATCCGCCAGAAGCTCGCTTTTGGTACCGGCAACCACAATTTCGCCCAGGTTGATAATATAGGAACGATGGGTGATTTCCAGGGTATCCCGGACATTGTGGTCGGTGATCAGAACTCCGATACCCTGACCGCTGAGCCGCTGAACGATTTTCTTAATCTCATAGACCGCAATAGGGTCTATCCCCGCAAAAGGCTCATCCAGAAGGAGGAACCGGGGTTCGATGGCCAGGGACCGGGCTATCTCGGTCCGCCGCCGTTCGCCGCCGGAGAGGGTGAAGGCCATCTGGTGCCGCACATGCTCTATCCCCAGATCATGGAGCAGCAGCTCCAGCTTTTCCTTCTTCTGCGCCTTGGAAAGATCGTTTCTGGTATCCAGGATGGCCCAGATATTCTTTTCCACCGTCAGTTTCCGGAATACCGAAGCATCCTGAGGAAGGTAACTGATCCCCTCCCGGGCCCGAATATACATGGGCTGATGGGTAATGTCCTTCTGGTTCAAAAGGATCCTTCCCCGGTTGGCACGGATGAACCCGACGATCATGTAAAAAACCGTGGTTTTTCCCGCGCCGTTAGGCCCCAGGAGGCCTACAATCTCGCCGTTGTTCATGGAGAAGCTCACATCCCGAACGGCGATTTTCCGGCCGAAGCTCTTTCTCAGGCCTTCCACCCAGAGTTTACTCTCCACCATCATCCCCCCCGGACTCGACGGTTCCCGATACTTGCCCTTCCATGGTGATTTCGTCGTGTTCCAGATCGATGACGATCCGGGAGGCCTGGTAGTTGTCCCCCTTCCAGTTCACCCGGGGCGATCCGGAAAGTTCGAGGACGTCCCGGTCCCGGTCGTAGAGGGCAAAATCTGAACGGCAGACCATCCGGCTCTCCCCGTCATCCTTGAGAATCCGCACGCCTATCTGGATGTAGGTAAGATTTTCCTGCCCCCGGTTTTCGAGAAAAGACCCTTTAACCACCAGACCGTTCTTCTGATCTTCCATCTCACAGTACCCCTGAACCCGAGAAATCTCCCTTTCCCGATCGAAAAAGAGGTTACTGCTTTGAAGGATGAAGCCCTGAGCAGAATCTTCCACCACGATATTGCCGGAACAGAGGGCAAACCGGAAGTTCTCGCCGTATAGTTCAATCCGGTCCGCCTGAATTCTGGTGTCGGCGGTCTCGATGACCGCATTCCCCGTGAGCAGGGTCCGTTCCTTACCCTGGGATAGGACCGCCTCGGTCCGGGAGGCGGAAAAGGTAAACCGGTCTTCGGCGTCCAGGGAAGATACCGCCGCCGCCATCAGTAATATAAGGAAATACCTAATCTTCATCAGTCCCCACCCAAGTGCCGGAGACACCCCCTCCGAATCGGACAGTCCGGCTCCCGGTTTCCGCCGAAAATCCCCGGCCCCGCAGAAGGGATCCCGAATCTTTCTCTATCTCGACTAAAGCTTCCGGAGCCGCGGTAAGGGTCCCTTCCGCATCATTCCAAAACAACGCTTCGGCGGTGAGCTGAGCCTCCTCCCGGGCGGAGTAGAACCGAAGCCCCCCCCAGAGTTCCACATTGTCGGTGTCGGTATAAAGACGGGCATATTCGCAGGTTCCCTCGGTTATCACCCCGCCCTCCGATCCGAACTCCCGGAACTGGACCCCCGTGAAAAAGGTCTCCTTTTTCTTTTCATAGAACTCGCCCTGGACTGATTGAACCATGAAGGTCTTCTTCCCGCCTTTAACCTGGGTGTGGACGAAGGAATTGAGGATGGTGTCTGGAATGTCTTCGGCAATCTCATCGGCCATGATGACCCCCTCATAGTCAAGGCGGCAGCCGGAGACAGAGAACAGAAGAACCAAAATAAGGCAGACGGGCTTCATAGGAAGATTATCAGGAAAAGACCGGAAAAAATCAATCCGCCGGAGGATGATTGAAGGGTGAGAGAATTTTAAACACCGACGGTTCCCGGGAATTACGTCTAAACCCAGGGTTTCTCCTTATATTCCGGTTCAAGATAGAGGATCTCCGAAGAGAGAATCTCATCGGTTACCTGATATCCTTCTCCCGGAGCGGTCTGCAGGAGCAGGGGATCCCCCAAAATGGGGGCCCCCAGACGCAGGGCCAGGGCAATACCGTCGCTGGGGCGAACTTCTACATGATAACGCCGAAATCCCTTGGTATAGTGGAGCCGGGAAAAGTACCGGTCATCCACATCGCCGTAAATTTCAAGCTTTTTCATCTTAAAACCGTGACGGTTGAAGAGAAATGCCAAAAGATCGTGGGTTAGAAGCCGGGGGGGCTGAACGCCCTCCATTTCAACGATGATAGAACTGGCCTCGGAAGGCCCCAGCCAAAGGGGGAGGATGGCTTCACCACCCCGCTCCTGCAGCAAGGCCAGGGGCATCTGAGACTCCTTCTCCAGGGCAATGCCCCGCACTACAAATTCAATCATTTGAATCCTCTTTTCCCTAAATCTAACACGAAGGATGGGAAAATTCCTTACCGAAGATAAATAATACCTTTTCTCCCTGTTTCCGCCCCCCTAATCAGGGGCGGATATATATTTTACTCTCCAAGGTTGACACCTATCTTTGAAAGAAATAGACTTTCTAGAGAATATGGAAAACATACTTTCAGACAAGGATTTTGCCAGCTTCAGGGATCTCATCTACGATGCCAGCGGTATTCATTTCAGCGAATCCAACCGGGTTATCCTGGAAAGCCGTCTGAAAGAAAGGCTGCGGACCAATCAGCTGGGCAGCCCCGGGGAATACCTCACGGTACTCAACAGGGACAAGGAAGAACTAAAGCTGCTGCTTGATTCGGTGACCACCAACTTGACCCGTTTTTTCCGGAATACCGCCCACTTTGATACCATGGAGAATTACGTCCTCCCCGCCCTGGTTAAAAAAAAGAAAGATTCCGGGGACAAAAAACTGCGGATCTGGAGCGCCGGCTGCTCCACCGGGGAAGAACCCTACTCCATCGCCATGCAGGCCAAAGAAAAACTGCCCCCCGGATACTCCATCGAGATCACCGCCTCGGATCTTAGCTTAAAATCTCTTCTGACCGCCAAGGAGGGTTTTTATCCTAACAACCGAATCAACGGAATCCCCGACCTCTATCTGAATAAATACTTTGACAAGAAAAATGAAGGCTACCAGGTAAAAAAAGAGATCCAGGATTTGATTAAGTTTGATTATCACAACCTCAAATTTGAAAGCGGCCGTTCCAACCTGGATGTTATCTTTTGCCGAAATGTGATTATCTACTTTGACGAAGCGGCCCAAGAAGCGGTGATCCAGAAATTCTGGAAGGCCTTGAATAACAACGCCTACCTCTTCATAGGACACTCGGAGTCGCTTTTTGGTATGAAAACAGAGTTCCAGTTTCTCAAAACAGACTGGGCTTGTATTTACGAAAAAAAATAGTAACTGGGAGAGCCTTAAGTGCCTAGCAATCCGATTTCTGTACTTATCTGCGATGACTCTGCCCTCATGAGAAACCTCATAGGCCGTATAATTGAAGCCGACCCCGAGCTGACCCTGGCGGGGAAAGCCATGAATGGGAAATTCGCCCTGGAAAAAGTAGAACGACTCGATCCCGATGTGATGGTTTTAGATCTGGAGATGCCGGAAATGAACGGCATCGAGTTCCTGAAGGAACGGAAAGAGCGGGGCATCAAGACACCGGTGGTTATCCTTTCGTCCCATGCCCACAAGGGTGCCGAAATCACCATGGAAGCTTTGAACTGGGGAGCTTCAGATTTTATCATGAAACCCTCCAGCGGTCCCGACCAGGACCTGAAAAAGGTGGGGGAACTGCTCACCCAGACCCTGAAGGCCTACGGGCGCCAGCATCGTGCGGAACATCACGGGGAACAGAAAAGCCCCTTCGCCCCCGCCGAATCACAGCGCCCCACCCGGGGCCGCGACGCTTCTCCGACGGCCGTATCTTCCCGGACTGAGACAAAAACCGTACCCAAGGCATCACCGATGCGGAAACCGGCCACC
>CAYYNJ010000122.1:0-8170 GCA_964472775.1 uncultured Spirochaetaceae bacterium | reverse complement strand
AATGGTGGGATGCAGATCGGCGTTGCCGCCCGGGCAAGTAACCAGGGTGGCCGGGAACCCGGGCGGTGGCGGTGGCGGTGAAGGCTCCCAGGGGGACTCGGGGGAACCGCTGTTTGAGATCCTCAAGACGCCGGTAGTCGGGACGGAAGTCGTGGCCCCAGAGGCTGACACAGTGGGCCTCGTCCACGGCGATGAGGGAGATCTTCAGTTCCGCCGCCGCTTCACGGAAAGCCTCGCTGGAGAGCCGTTCCGGAGAAAGGTAGAGGAGTTTAATCTGCCCTTCCCGAAGACTCCGACGGAGTTCGCCGTACTCTTCTGTGGTCAGGGTGCTGTCCCACCGGGCGGCGGGGATACCCATCTCGCCCAGGGCGTCCACCTGGTCTTTCATGAGTGAAATGAGGGGAGAGATCACCAGGGCGGTGCCCTCCATGAGCAGGGCGGGAAGCTGAAAACAGAGGGATTTTCCTCCCCCCGTGGGAAGCACCACCATGCAGTCCCGCCCTTGGGTGAGGGCTTCCACGGCCATTCGCTGAAGTGGGCGGAATTCGGTGTAGCCCCAGTGTTTTTTCAGGAGCGCTTCGGCGTTGTCCATACACCTTTATAACCCGAAAGGGGGGTAAGGGAAAACCGGGGTTTTCAGGAAAACAGCCCGGCCTTTCGGTTCTGTCTTCTCCAGAACCGGGTGAACCGTCCCTCCGGTGCCTCCTCGACCCGGCGGATCCACTCATTTTCCGCCGCTTCAGCTTCCTCCCACAGCTGCCGGCACAGCGCTTCCTGGCCCGGGGGGTCTGCTTCGCCGATGTTGCTCCACCGCCGGATCATCTCAGATTCCAGACCGTCACGCTCCTTGCGGAAGAGGGAAATGAGGCTCCGGTAATCGGTCATGACCCGGCGGTGAAGCGTTTCGTGGCGCCACCAGAGGCTCTCGGGATCCCATCGGCCCCGGGGCTGGCCCGTGTTCGGAGGGGTCCTGCCCATGATCAGGGGTTTGAAAACCGAGGTACACGGGGCGGCGGTGGCGGTGACCCATATTTCCGGGGGATGTCCTTGGATGAGCCGTACCACCAGGCTTCCGGTGGTCTGACCGGCGTGACGGGTGACGGCGTTGGCCCCGTGGGAGCAGACCGCGGTTCCCCGCAGACCCTTAAGAGGGTTGTCCTCCCGGACGCCGTGATCCCGCAGCCGGGCGAAGGCATCCTGAAGGTCCCGGTCCTCGCTCAGGCCGGCGCTGTTTAGGCCCCGGCGGGCCTTACAGCCGGAGAAGTAGGTATAGAGCCGGTCCGAATAGGCGTCCCGGAAACTGAAAGAGCGCTTTTTCCACCCCCTTTGGCGGGCGTGGGATTCCAAGGAGGGATGGGCCAGGGTGAAATCGTCTTCCAGGGTGAGGCCGTTGCTGATGGCGTAGGCTTTTTTTAACTGCCCGGCGGCCCAGTAAGCTCCGGCGGTTTCCAGGACCCAGGCGTCGTTCTGATCGGCGATGATAAAACTGTTGTGGTAGAGCATCTTCTTATCTTCGTATCCGCAGGGCCCTCCCTGGCCGTGAATTCCGAGCAGGGTCACCATGGTATCCAGGGCTTCCCGGGCGGTCTCGGCCCGTTCCAGCCCCAGCCGCAGGAGGTCCATGCCGGTTAAAGCCCCGGAGGTTTTATAGGGCTCCCTGGTGAAGACCGCCTCGTTGCCTATCACCACCCCCCTGTCGTTGACCCCCATTTCGGCGCCCCACATCCAGAAGGGCCGGCAGATAAGAATTCCCCGGGTCTTTTCCACCTGGGGAACGGTCAGATAGGTGCATTTCAACTCTGCCCCCTTGGGATATTCCCCCGGGGGATGGTATTCCACCAGCTGGGCTTCGTTGGCCTCCCGATCGCTGTTTTTTCCGAAAATCCAGCCCCGTTCCACGGGAAAGATGAAGGTATCGCACATAGAAACTCCTTGTTTTACCGTCCCAGAGGGGCTCCGGTGATGCCCTAAACCGCCCCGCCTCGGGAAGAGTTTAAGATAAGAGGGCCAAAAGCCCTGACAGTTTTTCCTCCGGGGGCTATAGTATATTCTATCCAGAAGAAAAGTGACGGCTAAACTTACAGATATTATGAGAGGAGATTCTATGGAGAAGTGGTTCCGGCGCCGAGGACTCATCCTCGCCCTCATTCTTACCGCTGCCGCCTTGCCCGCAGGGGCGGTGGACGGTCATACGGACATAATAGAAAAAGCCCAGGCCTATTTGGGGACACCTTACGTTTACGGCGGGGAGTCGCCTTCGGGGTTTGACTGCAGCGGTTTTGTTTATTTTTTGTATAAAGATTACCTCCGCAGCCTGCCCCGGGCCACCCGGGGCCAGGCCGCCCTGGGGGACCCGGTTGCCCGGGCGGCCCTGGTTCCCGGAGACCTCATCTTCTGGGCCACCGGAAGCGATCCCCGCCGGGTCACCCATGTGGCCATCTACATGGGGAACGACTCGGTCATCCACGCCCTTTCCGACGGTCCCCGCCGGGGCATCGCCGTGAGCGATATGAACTCCCGTTATTGGAAAGATAAGTACCTCTTCTCCCGTCGGGTCTTGCCGGCCGCCGCCGCTCCCGCTTTGGCCGCCGACGCTTCGGATCCGGCGACCCGGGTTTTTCCCCGGGGAACTTACCAGGGAGCCCTGAAAGACGGTGAACCCCACGGGCAGGGCACCCTCACCCTGAATAACGGCGACGTGTATACCGGAAGTTTCAAGGCGGGCCTCTTCCACGGTCCCGGACGGTACACCGCCGCCGACGGCAGCGTTACCGAGGGTGTTTTCTCAGAGGGGTATTTGAAAGAATCCTCCGCCGGTACCCCCGCCCGGGTAGCCCCGGACCGCCTGGAATACGTCCACCGGGACAACTCCTGGGACGACCGGGAAGGGACGGCGGATATCCCGGCGGACTGGGAATCCCAAGACACCTTCCACCGGGTATGGCAGGCCGACAGGGATGCCTTTGAGGCGGCCCGTAAGGCCGAGGAAGAAGCCCTGAAGGCTTGGCGGTAGTTGCCTTGACAAAAATAAAGGGGAAACGTTATATTCCTGGAGGATTCTAAAAAGGCTGAAGAGAAGCGGAAGAAAGCTTAAATAGCCGCGGAATCCGGAACCAGACCCCATGGAACTCCCTAAAAGAGCCCGGGGGTTCTGCGTCTGGAGGTGCAGCGGTGTTCCATAAAGCCTTGATTTCCCGTAATATTCCGGTCTCCTATCTCTTTACATTTTTTGCCAACCTCAATTTCACCCATGGTGTCTGGATGATTTTCCTCTTTTCCCGGGGATACTCGTTGACCCAACTGGGCATTTTAGAGGGTTTTTTTCACGTCACCACCTTTCTCATGGAGGTTCCCACCGGAGCGGTGGCGGATCTCTGGGGACGGAAGGTGAGCCGGATCGCCGGGCGGCTCTTTTTCCTGGCCAGCCTGATTCTGATGTACTACGGTCAGGGAATCTTTGTCCAGACCCTCGGTTTCGCCGTCTGCGCCATCGGGTACAACCTGGAATCGGGGGCCGGGGAGGCCTTGCTTTACGATTCTCTGAAACAGCTGAACCGGGAAAATCAGTTCATGAAAGTCAACGGCCGGCTGGAGCTGGTTTTTCAGAGCGCCTTCATCTTAAGCTTTCTAGGGGGTGGGTACCTGGCGGTCCGGGATTACGGTCTGCTCTTCCGGTTTTCAGGGATCATGGCGCTGGTTTCGGTTCTCTCGGCCCTCTTTTTTACCGAACCGGAGGTGGGCCGAAGGGGTTCCGATAAAACCGAGGGTGATTCCCAGGCGCCGCCGCCCGGAGGCACCCTGGGGAGCCGGGTTATTCTCTCGGTGGTCCGTCAATCCCGTGAAGCCTTTACCATCCTGCGGAAAACCCCTTCTCTTTTCGCATTAATCGTTTTTGTGGAGCTTATCTTTACCTTTACCACCATCCTGTTCTTCTTCCTTCAGACCCACTGGAAAGCCTCCGGTTTATCCGAGTGGGACATCGGCGTGATTTACGCTTTACAATGCGGCCTTTCGGGGCTGGCGGGCCTCTTTGCCCCCCGGGTGGAGAAAAGGTTAGGCCCCCGGGGGATCCTGATGATCATGCCGGTGCTGCTGGTTTTGTTTCTTTGGGGGGTGGCGCTGACGCCCTGGAGCGGAGGATTCTTTGTGGCCACGGGGCTCTTGGAAGGGGTGATCATCATCGCCGTCAGCGACTACATCAATAGGAAGATTCCCAGTGAAACCCGGGCCACGGTGCTCTCCTTTCAGAGCATGACCTTCAGCTCTTTTATGATCCTGCTGTTTCCCCTGGTGGGGCTGGCGGGAGACCGGTTATCCCTGGAGATGGCTTTTCTTCTGCTGGCCGTGACAGGAACGTTGTTCTACCTGGTCTTCTTATTTTTCTTCCGGCGGGCCGCCCGGGAGGGACAACCGGTTCCAGAGGGGGAGGAGGAATCAGTCTCCCGGTCCTAAAATACCGCGGATCACCCGGCCCAATTCTGCTAATATAATGGTAATATTCTTATCCACCGTAGGGCGGGGAGTCATGGGAATTCACGGGATAGATCGGTAATGAAGTAGTAGGGGCTTACCACGTCGCCGAACCGGTTAAACCAGAGCTCTCCGAACCGGGTGGTGAACACTCCCTTTTCTATTATCGCCTGACGGATGCTCTCGGGCGTATCATGTCCTGCCTCGATCATCTGATGAAGGATCTCCATGGCTTGGTAGACCCCCAGGCTCATGGAAGTGGGAGAATAATTAAACCTTTCTTCAAACTCATCGAGGAAGGCCGCCACCTCGGGGCTCTGGAACCGGGAGGGGAAATGGCTTGGCAGGATGATCTTATCCAGGGCGGGACCCGCCGTTTCCACCAGGGCGGGGGAGCGGGTCCAGGGGGTAAGAAGGATGGCCCCCTCGGGGTGCCGGGTATGAAAGAGGTGAGCCAAATTACCGATGGCGAACTGGTAGCTTCCCGCTAAGATGTAGAGCATGTCGTAGGCTTGTTCCGCCATGACCGCTGCGGCTTCACTGAAGGGAACGTCGCTGATGACCATGGGACGGTGAACCAGGTTCCATTTACCATCCTCTTCGATGATAGACCGGAAGACGGCATAGGCGGGGTCGGTGTAGGGACGGTTGCCGATATCTTGGATCACCAGCATGGTCCCTCCCTCCCCGTAGGAAGTGCACCATCGGGCGATGGATTCCTGTTCAAGCCGGGCGTCGGGGATAATACGCAGTAAGGCGTCGTCCCGGTCGCTGAGAAGGATCGATGTAGAGGCGGTGCAGAGGGTGAGCATGGAAAGGTCATCCAGATACTTTAAGGTCGCCACCGCAGAGTTGGAAGGATGGGAGGTAATAACCAAAGCGGTTTTTGCGGCTAAGAGTTCTTTATAAACCGCGGCGGAACGGGCGGGATTCCAGTCATCATTCACCGATTCCAAGGTCAGCCTTGTTTCCGGGTGTTCCTCCAGAAAAAGATGGGCAGCGTTAATTTCGCTGGATCCCACCACGGAGCCGGAATCAAATTTCGTGACCAGGGTGACAGGGTAGGTACGGCGGGACCATAGCATAACGGCGGCGGTCCCCGCCATGAGAACAAGAGAAACCGCCAGTAACAGAATGCTCTTTCGACTCACCATGAACCTCTTAAAAGAACCTTTGTTGAAAGTGTAATGCAGGGAAGGGGGATACACAAATTTTCTTGTGGAATTCCGGGATGTTGACCCGCTGGGACGGACGGCACCCCCAGGTCAGATTCGGGTGAAGGCTTCCTCCAGATCGGCCATTAGGTCTTCCGGATCCTCTAGGCCTGCGGAAATGCGGACCATCGACTCGGTGAGACCGAACTCTGCCAGCCTGGCGGCGTCGTAGCCCCGGTGGGTCATGGCGGCGGGTAGTTCAATCAAGGTCTCACAGTCCCCCAGGCTTACCGCCAGTTGAATCAGTCTCACCCCGTCGACAAACCTCTTGGCCATCTCCAGCCCTCCTTTGACTTCAAAACTCAAAACCCCGCCGAAACCGGACATCTGTTTTTTCGCCAGGTCATGGCCGGGAAAAGAGGACAGCCCCGGGTAGAACACGGTCTCCACCTTGAGGTGGGCTTGGAGATACTCTGCCAAAGCCTGGGCGTTGGCGGCGTGCTGCTTCATCCTTACCGGCAGCGTTTTGAGGCCCCTCAGAAGGAGCCAGGCGTTAAAGGGACTCAGAACCCCGCCAAACTCACACATATAGTCAAACTTCAGGGATTGGATATAGGCTTCGTCCCGGGCCACCGCCACCCCCGCCACCACATCGCCGTGGCCGCAGATGTATTTGGTGGCGCTGTGGCATACCACATCCGCTCCCTGTTCCAGGGGGCGCTGAAAAAAGGGAGAAGCGAAGGTGTTATCCACCACCACTTTGATATTTCTAGTTTTGGCGAACCCGGCTATTTTCTCAATATCGATCAGGGCCAGGCTGGGGTTACTGGGTGTCTCGAAGTAGATCACCCGCACCGTATCATCGCAGAGCGCCGGCAGATCGGGGGAGCCGGCCAGATCGGCGATGGCAAACTCCACCCCGTAGCGCGGCAGGAGCTGGGTTATCACACTGTGGGAAGATCCGTAAAGCGTCTTATGGGTAAGAACCTTATCTCCCGGTTTAAGCAGTGAGAATAGCACCGAACTGATGGCAGCCATCCCCGAAGCAAAAGCCACCGCCCCGGCGCCCCCCTCCAGGTCGGCCATGCGGTTTTCGAAGAGCCGCAGGGTGGGGTTGTTTCCCCGGGTGTAGACGTAGTCGCTGCTTTTAAAGGACATCACATCTTCCACGTGCTGCAGATTATCGAAG
Organism: uncultured Spirochaetaceae bacterium; assembly: GCA_964472775.1. Taxonomy (GTDB): domain Bacteria; phylum Spirochaetota; class Spirochaetia; order UBA9216; family UBA9216; genus CAYYNJ01. The sequence goes on along the minus strand of CAYYNJ010000122.1, from coordinate 1,357 downwards.
ACGAAGGTGGAGGTTTGGTAGATGGGAGGATTCAGGGCATGGTGGGCGTTCCGGTGATCTCCGCCGGCGTGGATGGACCTGGTTTCAAACCCCCATTTTTTGTTGTTCATTTCATCCTCCTCATGACTGTTTCATTCTAAGCTGTAGTTTACCCGAAACCGGAGCGAGGGAGAATACCCGGGAGTAAAAGTTTCCCTAGGGCAGCCTGTTGATCAACCCCGCAATAATCGTGTAATCTCGTTAAAATTTTTCTCTAGGATTTTCTCCCGTCCGGTTTATGCCGGGTCTAGGGTTCTTCCTGAATCAAGGATTTAAGCAGTGCTGGCAAAAGTAAAAAATACCTGGAAATCGTATCCCGGATCGTTCTGGATTTTGGTTTTAGCTACCTTTATCGACCGTCTCGGGGGGACCATGCTCTATCCTTTTTTCACCCTCTACATCACCCGCCGGTTCGAGGTGGGTATGACCGGGGCGGGGATACTGCTGGCGGTATTCAGCTTTACCGGTATGGCGGGAAGCATCGTAGGCGGTGCCTTGAGCGACCGTTACGGCAGGAAGAAGCTCATCTTAGCGGGATTGGTCTTCAGCGCCGCCACCAGTGTGATCATGGGGCTGGTTTCGGAATTTTATCTCTTTTTCATCCTCGCCTTTACCGCCGGTTTTTTGGGGGATCTGGGAGACCCTGCCCGGATGGCCATGGTGGCGGACATCCTCCCCGAGGAAAAACATTCATCAGGATACGGGCTCATGAGGATATCCGGCAATCTTGCCTGGATCATGGGACCTTCTTTAGGCGGTCTTTTAGCCCTCCATTCCTACCTCCTCCTCTTTATCAGTGACGCCGTCACCAGCTTTATCACCGCCGCGGTGGTTCTCTGGAAGATCCCCGAGAGTCTCCCCGCCCGGGGGGAAGGGGAAGTCCATGAACCTTTTCGCCGGACCCTCCTGGGGTACCGGGAAGTTCTCCATGACCGGACCTTCCGCTGGTTTCTCCTCTTCATGATCATCATGCTGGTGGTGTATCAGCAGCTCTACAGCACCTTCGGGATCTTCCTCCGGGACGTTCACCGCTATCCCGACCGGTTCTACGGTTTTCTTTTGAGCCTCAATGCCTTGGTGGTGGTGATTATGCAGATGGGGGTAACTTCCTGTGCTTCCCGGCACAACTCGTACCTGATGATGGGATTCGGCACCTTCTGCTTTCTCATCGGCTACACCGCCTTCGGTTTCGGCGGGGGAACCGCATTTTTCATCATTACCATGCTGATCATCACCGTGGGAGAGATGGTGATCGTTCCGGTGAGTCAAGCTTTGGTGGCGGGATTGGCTCCCGAGAAGCGGCGGGGGCGCTACCTGG
>CAYYNJ010000121.1:3094-8226 GCA_964472775.1 uncultured Spirochaetaceae bacterium | reverse complement strand
TCGGAAGAGATTTTCTTATACTTATCAAAAACCGCCATGGTCTCCCCTAGATGGGAATGCTCCTGCATGAGGGTTTTGTACCGGCCCATGTCCTTCATGATCTCGGGATCGGAAATCTCCGTTTCCAAAACCTTAAAACGAGCCTCCATGGCCTGCAGTTTATCCAGCATATTACGAGATCTCCTCAAATTTGGGACAGGAATAGATGACGATGTTCAAAGGGTCGTTGAAGATGATGTCCTCCACAGACTCAGAGAGTTTGTCTTTGATGGGGCACCGATCGTTGTAGATACAAAGAGGACAGGCTCCGTTTTCCCGGGGGTTTATATCGAGTTTCATCCCATAAATATAACGGATCCGGGGCTTTAGATCAACGAGGCGCCCCGGACCCGCCTTTCTAACCTCTTTTGAACCGGCGGGTTTCGGTATCGAGAAAGGGAACCCGGTTTTCTATCAGAACCAGGACCAGCAGGAGGAGGAGGTAAAGGGGCACCACGATGAAACTGCTCCGTAATCCCCCCAGATCGCCCAGGGCTCCCATAGCAAGGGTGGCGGAGCTGAAACCCAGCAGCCCCAGGCATGACAAGAGAATCATCAGCAGGGTGGCGTCCACGGGAATCACCCGGACCGCATAGGTCTGCAGGGAGGGCCAGAAGCAGGCGATGGTGAGGCCGGCGAAGAACACGGCCAAGTAGACTCCCCAGAGCGTGTTTACCACAAAAAAGCCCAGCCCCGTGAAGATGGACAGCATTGCCGAAAGGGTCAGGATGGTTTTCAGCTTCATATGGTTGGCCAGGAAGCTGGTGGAGCGGCGGCCCACAAACATACCCAGGGCGAAGGCGGCGGTACCGATGCCCCCGGCCCGGGGCAGCTGCCCTAGGTTGAGCTGGATGTAGCTGGCCAGCCAGTAGGTGAATCCTCCCTCGGCGCCGCCGGCAAAAAACAGGGCGAATCCCAGGACCCAGAATTTGGGCTGCCTCAGAATCTCACCGATGTGGCTGAAGTCGGACCGGGCCCGGGGAAGGGACACCGATTTCGGAGAGGGATAGAGCAGGTTTACCAAGGCTACCAGCACGGCGATGCCGGCAAAAACCCACCGCCAGGAAATCCCCCGGCTCAGCAATTCGCCGATGGTCAGGGTGCTGACCAAGACGCCGATGGGCCAAAAACTATGAAGTAGATTCTGCTTGCTGCCGTTGTCTTCGGGGTAGAGATTCTCCACCAGGGGGGTAAGAAGAGCCTCCAGGAAGCCGCTGCCCACCCCGATGACCAGGATGATGGCCACCGCCATGGGGTAGGAAGAGATCTGGGTGAAGAGAAGGAGTCCCGCCGCAAGAATCAGCAGGGCGGCCCGGAGTACCCGGACTTTCCCGAACCGGGCGGCGATAAAACCTGAAAGAATCAGCACCGCCAGCTGTTCCAGGGACGAAATAAACCCGAAGGCGCCGGCCTGGGTCAGGGAGAAGCCCATCTCCCGGTTAATCTGGACAAGACAGATGGGCAGAGACACGGCGCTGACGGCGTAAAAAAAGAGGGAGGCATTGGCGGCCCGGTCGATGCGGCGGCGGAGTTGATTATCCATGTTTTAAGGATCTCAGCGTTTCCGGGGTCTCATGAAACCGAAGAGACTCCCGCAGATACCTCCCACGATGTGGGCAAACTGGCTGATGTCGTCGTACCGGAAAGCGTTGATGATCTCGGTAGCCAGATAGAGGATCAGGATCAGGATGAAGGTCAGGGGGATTTCTCCGTTCCTGATATTCGTGAAAGAAGAAAGGAGGATCATCATAAAGACGATGCCGCTGCCCCCCAAGAGGCTGCTGGGGAAAATGAGAATGTTTAAAACCCCCGTGACCGCCGCGGTGACGAGCATCATGATAAAAAGGCCGAAGGATCCGTGTTTTTCCTCTAAAATCGGGCCTAAAAGCAGGATGAACGCCAGATTGCCCATCAGGTGGGACCAGTCTACGTGACCAAGCACATGGGTGAAGAGGGTGACGTAATGAATGGCGTTGGCGGGGTCAAAACCGCCCCGGCCGGGGACCATGAACAGACCGGGAATGAGATTGATCTGGAGGGTGGTGGCCAGAAAAAGGAGCACCGCTGCAACCAGGGAGTAGGTTAGGGTAATGGGGGCGTTATAACGGATTCTTATATTCATAAGGTCAGAATAATCCCGTTCTCAGGGGTGGTCAAGGCCCTCCGGGGCGGTGCTTCTCCGGGGGCAGGATGAAATAGTTGTCCAATCTAGGGTGTATCCCTTGCCAAAGTGCGGTAAATTTAATACAACTATTCCAGATACCGGGAACGTAGCTCAGCTGGATAGAGCGTTGCCCTCCGGAGGCAAAGGTCGTGGGTTCGAATCCCGCCGTTCTCAATGGTTTTAAGGCTTTTTCAGGCTAACCCCTGGGAAAGCCTTTTTTCTTCTCCGGGGGCCGCGGCAAGGGACGGTTCGATTACCCCTCTGTCACACCGGGGCTTCCGGTACCCACCGGCCCCCCCTCAAGGTGAGACCGAATTCCCCGGTCAATTTTGCCTTGAGCCCCCGGTGGAGCTGTTGTCCCATCCGGTAGAGATCTTGGGCGGGATCGGGGTGGCGGGGGAACCCTGGATCCTCCAAGCCGATACCGCTGGTGAGAAGGTTTTCCAGAAGTAGTTTGGAGGCCAGGAACCGCTGGTTTTTATCCACGCCGTAGACTAAAAAATCATCCAGCATACCGATCACCTCCCAGGTGACCTGTTCGGTCTGGGCATACCGGCCGGGATCTTTATCCTGGATGCTGGTCCGGAGGGGCAGGTTTTGGATAATGCCGTCCAGCCGGGCCACCAGGGCATCCAGGTTGAAAAGGCCCGTGGCGCAGTTAAAAAGGATGGGGGTACCCTCCTTTTCCCGGTTTTCCACCTCTTCCCGGGGAACCGCCACACCGATGTCCCCGCAGTTGAGCCGGCCCCTCTGATCTTCCACTAGAATACCGCCCTTCACATCCACGGGAGTTTTAAAAGAAAAGTCGAAGGCTCCCTCTTTTCCCGACAGCGCCAGGAGGGCGATTCCCGCCAGGTCGGGAAGGTTTCCCAGGTTGTCCACGTTTCCCAGGTAGACAAATTTTTTCCCCCGCCGGTGAAGGGAGCGGTAGATGTTTCGGAGGACGGCGAAATTCTGGCCGTGGCCTCCGGGAAAGGGCAGTGGTTCATCGGTTTTGCCATAGGCGGTGGAAAATATCTCCTTCGGTTCCCCCGGGGCTCCCGGGGTGAATGCCGCCACCAGGGGTTGTACCCCTGTTTCCACGGCGGTGATGTCCACCCCCGTTTCATCTATCAGGGCCGACAGGAGGGGGGACGCAGCATACTCCGATAAGGCGTCGGCAATCTGCCGGTCGTTCAGGACGCTGGTCATCTGAAAGAGGGGGAAAAGAGGGGTTGGACCGTCGGTTCCGTACCGCCGCTGGTATTGCCGGATCCTCAGCAGCAGGGCCCTCATCTTCAATTCCATGAAAGAGGGACCCGGGGTTCCGTCGGGATGGATGAACGCCGGGGTGATGCCCTTGGCTCGGCCCTCGCAAAGTTCGGCGGCCTTTTCAAAGGGCTCCCGGCAGAGGGTGTAGAGGGGGTCGGAAAACCCCCGGTTCTTTTTATGATCCCCGTAGCTTGAGGCGGATCCGCCGTTCAGGACTCCGTAGGCCACCAGGGGCAGCAGGGCTAGGCCGGCATCCTCCAGGTTCCTGCGGGAAAAACGGATAAAACCGTCTTTCCGCTCCCATGAAGCGGTCAGCGATTCCGGAAGATTCAGCTCCCGGGCGCGGCGGTCCGCCACGGCAGCGGGAAGGTCCACCGGAGTCTCCCCCCGCCGGTCAAGCACCCTGGTCCCGTCGATTCCGGGGAGGTCTGACACCTTCACCGGTTCCGGTTCCTTCCGGGCCGGGTCATTGAGTTTTGCCAGGATCTCCAGGGTCAGGGGAATATCAATGTTCATCTCGTTCATCCGGATCTTCAATTGCGGCGTCATAGGGGGGCCTCCGTGGACATTATTTTAATGGTTCAAGCCGCGGTCTGGCAATCACCCCGGGGAGTATTGCGGGAGGGCTTTGGCCGGTTTGACATTGGTATGATTCAATAGTATCTTGAACCCACTATTTTAATGGGAGATTATTAATGAAGAATTTTAATAAAGGAAGAATATTCCTTTTTACCTTGCTGATTATCTGTTTTCTGATTCCTAACCTCGCCGCAGGCGGGAAAAAGGAAGAGGCGCCCGAGGCGGTGTCCGAAAAAGCGTCTGAGAAAGAAGCCACTCCTTTGACCGCCACCGTTACCCCTGCGGAAACCGCCGCGGTGGTGAATGGTTCGGTTATTACCGTGGATGATGTGGAACGTCAGCTGGTCCGGGCCCAGCAGCAGTATGCTTCCCAAGGTATGGTGTTAGACGGCGAACAGCTCAATATGGTTCGCCAGGATGTCCTGGACAGCCTGGTGGAACAGAGGATCATGGTTTTAGCCGCCGCAGAGGCGGGTTACTCCGCCGATCCTGCCCGGGTAGAAGAAGAGTTGTCCCAGATCCGGGCCCAGTTTCCCTCGGAAGAAGACATGACCACCGCCATGGAAGCTCAAGGGATGACCCTGGAGTCGCTGACCAAGGATATCACAGAGTTTCTGGCCATCCAGGATTTTATGGAGAAAGAGTTCTACTCCGCCGCCGTTGCTTCCGATGAAGATGCCCAGGCTTTCTATGATGAAAACCCCGGCTATTTTGAAAAACCCGAACAGGTGAAGGCAAGCCATATCCTTCTCATGGTGGAGCCCGAGGCCGAAGAAGCGGCCTGGGATGAAGCTGCCGCCCGGATGGCTGAAATCCAGGCCCGGCTCGCCGCTGGAGAAGATTTTGCCGCCCTGGCGGGGGAAGTGTCCGAATGTCCCTCCAGCGCCCAGGGTGGTGATCTCGGCTTTTTCGGCCGGGGTGCCATGGTCCCTGAATTTGAAATGGCCGCCTTTGCCTTGGAAGTGGGCCAGGTCAGCGATGTGGTTGAATCTTCCTACGGTCTTCATCTGATCAAACTCACCGATCGTCAGGATTCGGTGAAGATAGGCTACCCGGAAGCGGTGGAGGACATAAAGGTGTACTTGGCGGAACAGAAGGC
>CAYYNJ010000121.1:0-3084 GCA_964472775.1 uncultured Spirochaetaceae bacterium | reverse complement strand
ACCTAACCCTTTTTTAGCTATTTCTCCTACTCCACCTGGGATAGCGTTTACAATGCCTTCCTTGATGAAAAAAGAGCCGCCGCTGAAGTGGAAATACTCATGGAGAGCCCCTCGGCGGAATAGCTTCGACAGGGTCTTAAGGCCCTGCCCTGGACAAAAAACCCGATTTCGGTGAAGAACTCCGTTTTACCCGGACCGTGTCTTCACCGGAACGGGTATCTCCATGCCTCCTTTTCCCTCCTTGTCTTTATTAGCTTTTTCCTGTAAACTACCGTCTGATCAAGAATTGAGGCTCTTTCTTCGATAACTGTTTTTCGAAAGAACCTCAGTTACCATTCATTTCTTTCGAAGTACTCTCGCTCAGCCCCGCGCACCCCATCCAAGAGACTGCGAAAGAACCGAATTATCCCTGCATTTTATTATCTTAAGGAGTTTGCGTATGAAACAAACCGATATACTGCGGCGCGAACGGGAACAACGCCGGGCGATTAAGAAAGAAGAACGCCTTTCCCGGGAGGGAGGCGAGATCCCCTCGGTGGGAGAGTACATCAACGACCTCCACGACCTCTTTTTCTACGACGACACCAAAATTTACAACATTGAGAACGACGAGAAGATCCTCGAGCTGCTGGAAAACCTGACTTTAGACCACCCGGAAAAGCAGTGGGACAACGTTATGCGGAAGGCCATAAAAAAAAGCGGCATTAAGCAGAGAGATGAAGCCTTTGCGGCTTTAAAAGAATTGATGGAATTGATAGATTAACCCGGAGTCTCATTTGTATGCCAGAGCAGTCCCGCCCCGGGGACTGCTCTTTTTTTTGGTGCGGGCCTCTCTCTGCCGGAGCCGTCAGCGGGGGGTGTACCCAAGCCGGATATGACAAATTTCCGTCTCGCCCCGGCGGAGGGTCAGGAAAATGACCCCTTTTTCTGGCTCGGACTGGAAAATATCCAGGTTGTCGCCCTGAAACGCTTCGGCCAGGTAGTTGATGTCTCCCCGGATGATCCTGTTCTGCTGCAGGAAGCCTTGTTTGAGGTGGTCCAAGGCCCAGTTAAGGTAAGCCACGTTGTTTACGTGGTTGTTGATGTCCAGGCTGCTGAAGGGAACCGCCAGGGAGCCTGTTTTTTCCCCGTTCCCCGGGGGATCCAGCTTTTCCGGTACCAGGGGATCTTCATCCCTTTCGGGAAGGGGAATGTTGTCGAAAAAAGGCTGGGGCCTCAGGGGCCGCCGCCGCTCCAGGTCCAGAATCATCCAAGCCGACGAGGCGGTCATGAGAAAATTTTCTTCTTCATCGAAGAGACGGAACTCCCTCAGCGCAAACAGCCTGTCGGTCCCGGCGGGCCAGGTCTGCACCGCCACGGGCCGGTTCAGGGAGGGGCGCCGGGTAATCTCAAAATGGAGCCGGGAGAGAACCCAGGTGCAGTTCTGCCGGGAGAGCTCCTCCATACCGAAACCCAGCTCCACGGCATTCCGGCCCGCCGCATCTTCCAGGTACCGGCAGAGGGAGGGGAGGGAGGCCCGGCCTGAAACGTCCGCCTCGTAGGCTCTTACTTCGTATTCATAGGTGAAGGTTTTCTTGTTGTCCATGAAAAAGAGCATATCTTTTCCCGCCGGCTTTGACAATCCGCGGCGCTGCGCCTTAGAATGGGGCCATGGCCTTCGCGCTTTCCCGCCGGGCCGGTATTTTATTTCTTTGAATTGATCCCCTCCGGGGAGTTTCAGTTCCCGCGGTAAATAAATGGAAAAAATTCTTTCGGATATTCTTCGGCACTGGCACGACGAACAGGTCAGTTTCCTCTTTCCCTCCGAGGTGGCGGCGGACTTCTGGCGGCTCAGGCTTCTGGAAGAACCGGATTTTCCGGTGGTCCCGGCGGACCGGTTTCTCTCCTGGGACCAGTTCAAGGAAAAACTCTTTGCCTTGAACAGCAGAAAAATTCCGGTGAACAGCCGGATCCGCCGGATCTACACCGAGGCGTTTTTAGAGCGGTTTTCCCGGGGGGAAGTGGAGCTTTCACGGCTGATTTCCCCGGATCACCGGACCACCGCCGGGGTGTTTTTAGGGGCTTTGTCTTCCCTGCTTCCCCATCTTAACGGATTCTTTAGGGCCCTGGAGGGGCCCGGACGGGCGGAGCGGCTGGATCGGGCCTACCGGGAAGACCTGGCTTTCCTCTACCGGGATTATACCGGATTTCTTGAAAAGTTTGATCTGTTTGAACCGAGTTGGGAGAAACCCGATATGGCCGACCACGGGGGAGCCTACCGGTTCTACCTCTGGGAACTGGTGGAAGATGTCCCGGAGTACCTGCCCCAGTTAGACCAGGTCCCCCGGGTTCATCTGGTGTCCCTGGAAAGCCTCATGGACGGAGAGCCGGCGAAGCTGGAACTCTTCGACACCGCCCTGGAAGAGGTGGAGACCCTCTGCTACCGCCTTTCCCGGCTTCTATCGGAGGGCGCCGAGCCGGGGGAAATGGTGATAACCCTGGGGGATGATGAACTCCTGCCCCTGCTTCTGCGGACCGCCCGGCGGCTAGACCTGCCTTTGACACCCCGGATGGGGAAACCCCTGGCGGATTACCCGCCGGGGCGGCTCTTTTCTCTCATCAAAGAGTGCGGTGACGACAGCTACAGCCTGGAATCTTTAAAAGCCCTGCTGCTGCACCGGGGGTTCCCCTGGCGGGACCGGGCGGCGGGGGAGGGGCTGATCCGGTTCGGAGCGGAAAACTACTGCCTTCGGAATACGGGTCCCCGGCCGGGGGAAGACCTTTGGGAGACCATGTTCTCCTTTCATCTTAAAGAGCCCGGGGTGGAGGAGCTGCGGCTCTTCTACCGGTCCCTGAAGAAGGGGGTGGAGAAGCTCTCCCGAGCCGGCAGTTTCGCCGCCCTTTCCGCCGCCCTGGAGACCTTTCTCCGGCAGTTCATGGATACCGATTCCTGGGAGCCCCGGGGGCTTCCGGTGCTGCAGAGAATCAGGATAGCCCTGGGAGGGCTGCAGGTCCTGGAAGCCCGGCTTCCGGGATTCACCACCGCCTCGGCCCTGGCCTTTCTCATCCAGGATCTTGCCACGGGAATCTACGTTCCCCGCCATG
>CAYYNJ010000120.1:0-8347 GCA_964472775.1 uncultured Spirochaetaceae bacterium | reverse complement strand
GGCGCCGCGGGGAACGGCTACGACGCCCTGGAGCTGATAGAAAAGCACAGCCCCCACGTGGTCCTAACCGATAAAAAGATGCCCTTCATCGACGGCATCGAACTGGCCACCATCATCAAGAGAGACCACCCCGCCACCCGGGTGGCCTTCATCACCGGCTACGACGAGTTCGACTATGCGAGAGAAGCGGTGGAACTCCATGTGTCCAGCTATCTGACTAAACCGGTAACCCAGTGCGACATTTCCCGATTCCTGGACAAACTCAAGGCCGAACTGGATGATGAGTTCAAGAAACAGTACAACCTGGAGATCTTGCGTAAACGTTACGAAGAGAGCATTCCTCTCATTATCGATAACTACTTTACCTCTTTTCTAGTCACCTCCAGCGAACCCTCGGCGGGGGACATCGAAAACCTGAAGCAGTACGGCGTCTTTTTGGACGACGGCTCCTACCTGCTGGCCTTGGTTCAGCTGGAACGTTCGGCGGACCTTGAAGATGTGATGGAATACGAGAAGCGGAAGCTGTCGGTCCGGTCGGTTATCAAAACCATCCTGGAACGGAATCATCAAAGCTTCTATAGTTTTCTCTTTAACGACGGTCTGGTCTTTCTGATCAAGGAGGAAGGCGCCCTGTTCAGGAAGAAGATCGACTCGGTTTTTTACGAGATGGTCCAGATGAACCAGAAGTTCCTTTCCGCCCGGATCGATATCGGGGTCAGCACCCTTCACACCCGGTTCAGCCAGCTGAAAGAGGCGTACCTGGAAGCGGAAAAAGCCCTGGGTTACAGTAAATTCCTGAACACCGGCCGCATCGTCTACATCGACCAGCTGGAGGAGGAGAAACCCCGGATGATATCCCTGGGTGAACCGGAGATTAAGGCCATTGAGTACGCCCTGAAATTCGGGAGCGCCGAATCTTTGGAAAACCTGCTTAAACAGCTGAAAGACCGGGCCCTCCAGGAACAGTCCGACGTGACCAGTTTTAAACTCTACGTGATAAACCTGGCCAACATCGTGGTCAACTTTGCCGAATCCCTGGAGGGGGATCCCCAGGAATTGATGGGGGGGGATATTCTTGAGAAGATGGTCGCCTTCCGGAACCTGGAACAGCTCTTTGACTGGATTTTAGCGGTGCTTCTCAAGCTGAAGGCGGCCCACCTGGACCGGAAGATGACCAACTCCCAGCGGCTTCTTGACCGGGCGGTGGGTTACATCGACCAGAACTTTACCAACCCGGATATTTCCATGGACGGGGTGTGTGAATATCTGGGGATCAGTATTTCCTACCTAAGTCTGCTTTTTAAAAAACACAAGGATACCACCTTTGTAAAATACCTTACCCAGGTTAGAATGGAGAAGGCTCGGGAACTGCTGACCATGACGGACCACCGGATCATCGAAATCGCCGAGAAGTGCGGCTACCGGGACGTCTACTATTTCAGCCACAGCTTCAAGAAGTTCATGGGGGTTTCCCCGAAGAGGTATCGTGAAGAAATTCATCCGTAACCTGTCCATCGGACAGAGCATCATGTTCTCCACCCTTCTGGTGGTGATTGTGATGCTCATATCCTCCAGCATCATCCATTACACCCTCTTTTCCCGGAGCACCGACGGCCTGGTGGAATCCCAGTCCCGGGAGATCAACAAGCAGATCGTCCTGAACTACGAAAACTACATCAACAGCATCATCGAAACCGCCAACTACGTCCAACTGGCATCGCTGAACCTGGATGTGGACCGGGCCTACGAAACCCTGCAGAACGTCTACCTTCTTAACTCCGACCTCAAGAAAGACGTGGTATCCATCTTTCTCTTCGACATGGAGGGAAATAAGATCCTGGGGAACGAAGTGAGGGAGCGGAGCAAATCGTCCATCCACCGGCAGCCCTGGTTCATCAGGGCGGTGGAGGAAAGGAAAATATTTCACTTTTCTTTTTCCGAAGGCCAGAGTGTTTCCGCCGACCGGTTTGACCAAGTTATCTTCGTCTCCAAGGCGGCGGAGTACACCCAGGGGGGCACCCGGCGGGAAGGGGTCATCCTGATCGAGCTGAACTTTCAGGTCATCACCGACCTGGCGGGAAAAACCAACCTGGGCGAGGGGGGACACATCCTCATCCTGGACGACGACGACGGTTTAATCTACTCCTCCGGGTCTTACACCCAGCGGCATACCGGAGAGAGTTACACCATGGCGGTGAGGCAGATCTTCGGAGGCACCAGCGCCACCATCGACAATCTGGCCATGTACATCAACATCACCACCCTCTCCCACACCCGGTGGCGGATAGTGACGGTGAACAACGTGGACGACATCGCCATGACGAAACAGAGGATCATCCTGATTCTCATCGCCATCGCCATGCTCACGGTCCTGGCCTCGGGCTCCATCGCCCTCCTCCTGTCCCGGCGGATCTCCCACCCCCTGCAGATGCTGGAAAAAACCATGAACGACATCGAAACGGGTAATTTCAACACCAAGGTAGCGGTGACCGGACAGGTGGAAATCATCCGGTTGGCCGCCTCGTTCAACTCCATGATCGACCAGATCCGCACCCTGATGCAGCGGGTGGTGAATGAGCAGAGGGAAAAGCGGAAGACCGAACTGAGGGCCCTGCAGAACCAGATCAATCCCCACTTTCTCTACAACACCCTGGACTCCATTGTCTGGCTGGCGGAGAATCAGAGGGCCGAGGACGTGATTACCACCGTGGTGGCCCTGGCCCGTTTTTTCCGGATCAGCATCTCCAAGGGGGAAACCTTCATCCCCGTCAAAGACGAGATTTCCCATATTAAGAACTATATGACCATTCAGAAGATTCGGTACGTGGATAAATTCTCTTACACCCTGGACATCGACCCGGCGATCTACGATTTTAAGGTGATGAAACTGATCCTGCAGCCCATCGTCGAAAACGCCATCTACCACGGCGTCGGCGAAGAGATGGAAGAGATCATCATCCGGGGATACAAACAGGATGAATTCCTTATCTTTGAGGTAGAAAACAGCGGGTACGGCATCACCGAAGAGCGGATCGCCGCCATCCACGCCCTGTTAGAGGGAACCACGGCGCAGACCAGCGTGGGTATGCGGAATGTCTACCAGCGGCTCAAACTCTACTACGGAGAAGAGGCCAACATCGTGGTATCCAGCGTGCTGGACGAAATGACCAATATCAAACTGATCATGCCCGCCGTAATCAAGGCGGCCCAAGAGGATAGACCATGAACCGATTCAGCCCCTCGAGCCGTCCTCCCGGATGGTGGATCATCCCCGGATTTCTCTCCCTGCTGCTCTTTTTTTCCTGCGGGGGGAAAGAAGACAGGGTAGGCCTGGCGAGCTATAACCTCAACGATCCCTACATCTACACCTTTGCCGAACAGATCGAGGAGTTTTCTCAGAACCAGTTTCGGCTCACCAGCCGGAACGCCCAGAATTCCCAGATGCTCCAAAATGAACAGATCGAAGAAATGATCGCCGAGGGGGTGAACCTGCTTATCATCAACCCCGTGGACCGGCTGGGCAGCTACCCCATCATCCGGCAGCTGAAAAACCGGAATATTCCGGTGATTTTCTTTAACCGCGAACCGCTCTTAGAAGATTTGATGCTCTGGGACAAGGCCTTCTACGTGGGGGCCCGGGCGGAACAGTCGGGGCAGCTCCAGGCGGCCCTGGTGATGGAGCTCTTCGGGGATAACCCGGACGCGCTTAACCGGTTTGACCGGAACGGCGACAACCGGATTCAGGCGGTGATTCTTAAGGGGGAACAGGGGCATCAGGACGCGGAAATCCGCACCGCCGAGGTGGTCAGAGCCTTTGAAAACCGCCGGTTCAACCTGGATATTCTGGTTACCGAGGTGGCTAACTGGAATGAACTGCAGGCCTATGAAAAGATGGATCCCATCCTGAACCGTTTCGGCCGGGAGATTGAGGTGATTCTTTCCAACAACGACGCCATGGCCTTGGGAGCCATCAGCCGTCTGAGGGAACATAACTGGTTTATCGACACCAACGGCAACGGCCGTATCGACGCCGAAGACGAAGGGTGGATTCCCGTGGTAGGAATCGACGGCCTGGACCGGGCGGTGGAGCAGATCGAAAAAGGATTTCTCTATGGAACGGTGCTGAACGATTCCCGGGAACAGGCCAAAGCCATCGTGGATTTAGCCCGGCTCCTGTTGGAAGGGGAAGAACCGGACCGGCTCGATTATCCCATGGAGGGGGAGAAATATATCTGGATCGACTACCAGGTTTTCCTGCTGAACCGCTGAGGATTCACGGTTTTAGAAGATCTTCCAAAAACTAAAGAGGATATTACATTGTTATCTGTTCCAGGCCGGCTAAAATTGTCTTCATAATCCATAAATATCCTTTGGGATATAAAAAACAAGGAGACAAGAGTATGAAAAGAATTTCTTTGATTCTTCTCGCTGCGCTGATGCTGACCCCCATGGTTTTCGCCGGCGGACAGCAGGATGACGGTGTGGTAACCGTTGGTGCCAACATCTACACCTTCGCCGACAACTTTATGAACGCCAGTATTAAACCTGAAATGGAAAGATACGGAAAAGAATTGGGCCTTCAGATGGACATCGTGGACTCTGAAAACCAACAGTCCAAACTGAACGACCAGGTAGACGTTTTCATCACCAAGGGCGTGGACGTTCTGGCCATCAACCTGGTAGACCCCGCCTCTGCTTCCACCATCATCGGTAAAGCCAAAGCAGCGGGCATCCCCCTGATCCTCTTCAACAAAGAAGCCACCGAAGCGGGCGTCATGGCCTCCTACGACAAAGTCTGGTACGTGGGAACCAACTCCGCCGAGTCCGGAATTATCCAAGGCCAGATGATGGTAGCCGACTGGAAAGCCAACGCTGACTGGGACAAAAACGGCGACGGTACCGTACAGTACGTGATGCTCAAAGGTGAACCGGGACATCCCGATGCCGAAGCCCGGACCAAAGAGTCTGTCAAAGCCTTCGTTGACGCCGGCATCAAGGTTCAGCAGCTGGCCCTGGAAGCGGACCCCAACTGGTCCACCACCCATGGTAACGACAAGATGGCCGCTTGGCTCACCTCCGGTTTTGCCGGCGACATCGAGCTGGTTATCTGTAACAACGACGCCATGGCTTTCGGCGCCATCAACGCCATGAAGGCCGCCGGTGTCCGGCTCCCCATCTACAGCGTTGACGCCCTGGATCAGGCCCTGCAGCACATCGCCGACGGCGAGCTGGACGGAACCGTTCTTAACGACGGCATCAACCAGGCCCGGGCCACCCTCGACCTGGCTCTTAACGCCGCTCAGGGCAAAAAGATCACCGAAGGAACCAGCTGGACCATCGACAACAACGAAACCAAAGCTGTCCGGGTTCCCTACGTTCCTGTTACCCCCGACAATTATAAAGAGTTCATGAGATAATTAGGGTATAATGAAGCCGGAGCTCCCCCGGGAGCTTCGGCACTCCTTTTTTAAAGGGGAGTTCCCGGATAAACCGCAGAACTCCCCTTCAATGAAGGTTCGGGGCCCTGCCCCGCCGGAAAAGAAGGTCTTCTTCTTTTCCTTTTCAAATTTTCTTGCCGGAGGATCCTTTTGCAAGACCATTATGTTTTACAAATAAAAGATGTGAACAAATCTTTTTCCGGAGTTCAGGTACTCAGAGATGTATGCCTCAACGTCCGGCCCGGTTCGGTCCATGCCCTGATGGGCGAGAACGGAGCGGGAAAGTCGACCCTGATGAAGTGTCTCTTCGGCATCTACAAGCAGGACTCGGGGGAATTTCACATCGACGGGGGAAAGTACAACTTCACCGACCCCAAGCACGCCCTGGAAAACGGGGTATCCATGGTACACCAGGAACTCAACCAGGTCCTTAAACGGACAATCACCGACAACATCTGGCTGGGACGATACCCCAAGCGGGGAGTCATGGTGGATGAGAGGAAGATGTACCAGGACACCAAGGCGCTCTTTGACCGGCTCAACATCCATCTGGACCCTCATATCAGGCTGGACAAACTGTCGGTGTCGCAAAGACAGATGGTGGAAATCGCCAAGGCGGTCTCTTACGATGCCAAGGTGATCGTTTTAGACGAACCCACCTCATCCCTGACCGCCCACGAGGTGGAACTGCTCTTCAACATCATCCGCTTTCTCAAGGATGAAGGGGTGGGCATCATCTACATTTCCCACAAAATGGAGGAGATCTTCCAGATCGCCGACGAGGTGACGGTCCTCCGGGACGGCCAGTACATCGGTACCGAGCCGATCGGCAACCTGACCATGGACAAGATCGTCAACATGATGGTTGGCCGAAACCTGGAAAACCGGTTTCCCCCCAAAACCAACGTTCCCGGAGAGGTGCACATGGAGGTGAAGAACCTCAGCACCAAATACGCCCCCATGGTCCGGGATGTGAGTTTTCAGCTGCGGAAAGGGGAGATTCTCGGAGTGGCGGGGCTGGTAGGGGCAGGACGGACCGAGATGGTGGAAGCCATTTTCGGGGCCCGCACCCGGCTGAGCGGAGAAATCATCATCGACGGCCAGCCCGTTAATAATGCCACCCCCCACCGGGCCATCAACAACCGTTTTGCCTTGCTCACCGAAGAGCGGCGGGAAACGGGGATCTACCCCGTGGCGGATATCACCTTCAACTCTACCATCGCCAACATTCAGTCCTATAAAAACAAACTGGGGGTCCTTCAGGACAAGACCATGAAGGACGATACGGACCTCCAACTTAAGAACATGAGGATCAACACCCCACACCGGCGGGAAAGGATCAGACACCAGAGCGGAGGGAATCAGCAGAAGGTCATCATCGGCCGCTGGCTCCTGACCAATCCGGACGTGCTGCTCCTGGATGAACCCACCCGGGGAATCGACGTGGGAGCCAAATACGAAATCTACCAGCTCATCATCAACCTGGCCAACAGCGGTAAATCGGTCATCATGGTTTCTTCGGAAATGCCCGAGCTCCTGGGCATTACCAACCGGATCATGGTGATGAGCAACGGCCGGCTGGCGGGTATCGTGGATACCGAAAAAACCACCCAGGCGGAGATTTTCAACCTATCCGCCAAATATTTGAACAATACCAGAGAGGCAGAAGTATGATCGAAGTGAAAAAAAATCCCGTCCAGGCGGTGAGCGGCTTTTTCAAGAAATCCCGGGAGGAATGGAAGGATTACCTGCTGAACAACGCCATCTACATCGTAATTTTCTCCATCATCATTTTCATCATCATCAACGAACCGGCCTTCCTGTCGCTGAAGGTTTTCAAAAACATCCTCACCCAGTCATCGGTGAGGCTGATCCTGGCCTACGGTGTGGCGGGCATCATCATCCTCCAGGGCACCGACCTTTCCCTGGGACGGTCCGTGGGATTCGCGGCGGTCATATCCGCCTCGCTGCTGCAGAGGCCCGACTACCCCGCCCTCTTCTTCCCCGAACTGGGACAGCTGCCCCTTTTTGTGCCCCTGCTCATCGCTATTATTGTTTGTGCCTTTTTCAGCGGCATCAACGGCTGGGTGGTAGCGAAATTTCAGATTCATCCGTTTCTGGCCACCATGGGTATGATGATCGCCCTTTACGGGATCCTCTCCATCTACTTTGCCAGCGGGGCTCCGGGACCCCAGCCCATCGGAGGCCACGAGGTGCGCTACACCAACCTGGCGGTGGGGTCGACCCTGGGGATTCCCAACATCGTCATCTTCGCCGCCCTGACCTCGGTGGTTATCTGGTTCCTCTGGAACAAGACCACCTTCGGAAAGAATATGTACGCCGTGGGGGGCAACCCCGAAGCGGCCAAGGTTTCCGGGGTTAACGTTTTAAAAACCACCGTTCTGGTGTACCTCCTGGCGGGGGTAACCTACGGCATCGGCGGCTTTCTTGAAGCGGCCCGTATCGGCTCCGCCCACAACGGCACCGGGTTCGGCTACGAGCTGGACGCCATAGCCGCCTGCGTGGTGGGAGGAATCTCTTTCAGCGGCGGTATCGGCCGGGTTTCCGGCGCCATCGCCGGGGTGCTCATGTTCACCATCATCTCCTACGGTATGACCTTCATGGGGATGGACATGAACTTTCAGTACATCCTGAAAGGAGTCATCATCGTCGCCGCGGTGGCCCTGGACACCAAAAAGTACCTGAAAAAATCGTAAGATCATTTTAGTTTTTTTCCTATCCCAAGCCGCCGGAGCCTCCCTCCGGCGGTTTTTTTATCCCTGGTGGCGGTCCCCTGAAAAACAGTTTGATTATTTTCTACCGCCGGGGCAAAATGGTACCCCGGGAGGCAGCACCATGTCACAGGGACTATCCGAACAAACGAGGTTGGTAGAGTATTTGAAGGGACT
>CAYYNJ010000119.1:2376-8347 GCA_964472775.1 uncultured Spirochaetaceae bacterium | reverse complement strand
AGGTGAATCCTGCCCCTACCGACAACGGCACCGTGATGGGGTAGAAATTCAGAATGTAGGTGTACTTAAAAACGATGGGAACCATGGAGAAGGTCCGGCCATTGGGGGTAAAGGCAAACATCCCCGAAAGCTGCCCTCCCAGCTGGGTATTTTTATTAATGTAGGTTCCCCATTCCAGTGCGCCCGTAGCACCCATGGAAAGGTGGTCTTTGAAGGAGGTCACCGAACCGTCGGTATCCTGAATGAACAGAGGAAAGAAAAGCCCGCCGGTGAAGGAAAAGACCTGCTCCCCTTGGGACCGAACCAGACCGGGGTCGGAAAAATCAACTTCAGGGGCCGTTTCCTGTGCGTTCAGGCCCACCGTAAATATCAACAGGAAAAGCAATAGCAGTGATAGGTTCTGTTTCAAATCTTGTTACCTCAACAAATCTCAGAGTGTCCCTATAGTACCACCCTCGGACCGTTTTATCAACTCATCCGATGGTTTGCTGTATAAACCCCGAAGATGTCCGGTGGTTACAGTCTTTGGGTAAACCCTCCGGCCTCTGTTGCCAACACCACTTCTTTCATAGTATAAAGGCGGGGGGGACAGATGAAAAACCGAGTTTCTCGAATCGACGATCTTGTGGTAATCAGGAACGTGCTAATTTCTGTTTCGGATAAAAAAGGATTAGATCGTTTTATTCCGGCACTTGTCCGGATAAATCCTGACATTACCTTTTTCTCCACCGGCGGTACCCACGGTGTTCTGGCGGATATCCTAGGGGCGGGAGCGAAGAAACACCTGGTTTCCGTTTCTGATTACACCGGCCAGCCTGAGATGCAGGGGGGATTGGTTAAAACCCTGGATTTTAAAATCTACCTAGGGCTATTGAGTGAAACCTATAACAAGGCTCATCAGGAGGATCTGGCCCGCACCGGAGCGGTATCCTTCGATATGGTGGTGGTAAACCTCTATCCCTTCGGTGAAACCGTGGCCCAGGCGGATACTAGCCTGGAAGATGCCAGGGCAAACATCGATATCGGAGGGCCTTCGATGCTGAGGGCTTCTGCGAAAAACTACCTGCGTCTTGCCTCTGTGTGTGATCCCCGGGACTATCCCGGCATAACGGAAAAAATGGAAACTCTTCACGGCGCCCTAAGCTTTCAAGACCGTTTTACGTTGGCCCAAAAAGCCTTCGCCCATACCGCCGCTTATGACCAAGCCATCGCCGCCTATTTGCCGACCCTTACTACCGAAGCCGCTTCTTCGGTATACACTTTTTCGGGGGGAACAAAAGAATGAGTGATATTTCCCGTATCTACCGCACCATCAACAGCGATTCATTTCCTTCAAAGATGGAAATAGCCCTCTATGATGATCATGCTAACCGTCAGACCCTCTTTTATGAAAAAGTCGTCTGGAACATCGACGGTGAAGTCAAGGGACTCAGATACGGCGAAAACCCCGATCAGCCGGCAGCTCTTTATCGTCTGATCAACGGTAATTTGACTCTCGGGGAAGTTACCTCCCTTCAACCGGGACGCTATCTATCCTCGGATATTGAACTGCTGCAGTCGGGGAAACATCCCGGCAAGACCAACATCACCGATGTGGACAACGCCCTGAACATCCTGCGTTATTTTAGCGATACCCCCGCCACTGTTATTGTTAAGCACAACAACCCCTGCGGGGCGGCCAAGGGAGCTTCTCTTCTGGAGAGTTATACCAAGGCGCTGTTGGCGGATCGGGTGGCTGCCTTCGGGGGGGCCGTTTCGGTCAATCGGGAATTAGACAGGGAAACTGCCGAAGCGATTTGTGAAAGTTACTGTGAGGTGGTGGCCGCCCCGGAATTTGCCCCGGGGGTTATGGACCTTTTCGCTGAAAAGAAGAATCTCCGGGTCATGAGAATCAAAAATATCGAAAGACTCAATGATTTTGTGGGTCAGCGGTTTCTTGATTTTAAATCTCTCATGGATGGCGGATTGGTGACTCAGTGGTCCTTCGTACCGAAAAGGGATCCGTCCCTGTTTCTTCCCGCCCGATGCGAATACAAAGGCCGGCTCTACGAAGTTCAGAGAAAACCGACGCCCGCAGAAATGGATGACCTTCTTTTCGGGTGGCTTGTTGAAAGCGGCATCACCTCCAACTCGGTTATTTTCGTTAAAGACGGCGCCACCGTCGGCATCGGTACGGGTGAACAGGATAGGGTGGGGGTGGCCGAAATTGCCCGGGATAAGGCGTACCGTAAGCTGGCGGATCGACTCTCCTGGGCGAAGTATGCCACTCCCTGGAACCTGCTCGATGATCAGGAGAAGCGGAAAGAAATTGAAACCGCCGTTTCAGAGACCAACGGAGGTCTAAAGGGCAGCGTCATGATTTCCGACGCCTTTTTTCCTTTCCGGGACGGTATCGATGTGGGGCTGCGGGAAGGAGTTTCTGCGGTTATTCAGCCCGGAGGTTCGGTCCGGGATTATGAAGTGATTGAAGCTTGTAACCAATTCAATGCTTCCATGGTTTTTACCGGACAGAGAAGTTTTAAACACTAGGAAGCCCATGAAAAAACAAGTACTTTTAATTGCCTTATCGATTCTTGCCTTAATCTTGGTTGTATCCTCATTCTTCTGGCTGAATCGCCGGTTCACCCTTCTCCAACAGTCCCTGGGTGAAAGGGATGCTCTCGTTCGTTCTCAGGGCGATGAGGATGCCCAGACCTTGGATCAGTTAAAGCAGGCGGTTCTTCTGCTTTCTCAGGATTCTAATCTGTTTAGGCAGTATCTCCAGCTGCCCCCGCAGACTTTCCCCAGTTTTGAAGAAGAACAACGAGTCGAGGGTGAACCGATCCAAACCAACCAGATCTTTTTTAAAGCTGTTGATACCCTGATAGATCAGCGGGCCGCCGAAGAAGCCATGATCGGTTTTTACTCCTTCATTACCAGTTCCGAGGCGGTTGATCTTTTTCGGCGTATCGGGTTGGAACCGGTCGAACAGGAGGGCTTGACGGCCCGCTGGTACGACCCGGCGGGTCATTTATATTTTACCCTTACCGCCAAGCCCGACAGAGAAAGCTATACCGTGGCGACCCCCCTGAATTCCGGGACGGATATTTCAACGATTCAAGATCTTGAAGATTTTGTATTGGGCAGTGATGTCGAAATAAAAGCGTTCTATGCCAAGGTAGAGGGGTTGCTGGGTGATCTTGATTCAATCCAGCGTAGCGGTAACCTTGCCGATGTTCTCAAGGCCAACAATCTATCCCTTACCGCGGCGGAAGAGCGGGGTTCCCGTACCGAAAGAGATATAGTCGATTCTCGGGGCCAGGTTCTCTTTTCCGTCGGGGTTGAGAGAACCAAAGCGGTTTGGACCTTCCAAGGGCAGACCTATCCCAATTCCCTGGAGCTTTCTCAGGCGGTCATTGAGGCTTTAGACGCCTTAGATCTGCGGCCCGTGGGTGAAATCCTTACGGAGCAGGGAAGGGATGAAATTACCGGTCTCTTGGAAGATGAGGGCTTTTTGGCCTACTTGAAACATGAAGGGTTAACCTTATCCGGTACGGCCCGCGAAGACCTGTATTACTACTATTATGATTTATTGGACTCAGATGAAGGAAGAATCGGCTCTTTGGCAGTTCAGAAGAACGTGGGAGAAATCTATCTGATGGATAAAGACGATGTGGCCGTTACTTCTCTTAAAACCCTGGGGATGCAGACCGGACTGTCGGTAAAAAAAAAAGTAATTCCTCCCGCTGACCTGGGGAACCTAACCCCTCTCAGCCTGGGACAAGGTGATAAGTCTTTCCTGCTTATCGGGGCCAACGAGGGCAATACCGATACCATCATGGTGGTACATCTCGATGGAGAAACCAACCGAGGCACCATTGTTTCCGTACCCCGGGACCTTTACTACAAGGGCCGAAAAATCAACACCATCTACCCCCTTTACGGTCCCGAAGAGTTGAAAAAGACCATCTCGGAAATTACCGGCCTGCCCATACAGCGTTATATGTTCATCGATATGTTTGCCTTTGCCGATGTGGTTGATCTTTTAGGAGGCATCGACATTGTCCTGGAGGAACCTTTAATTGACCCTACCTATGTGGTAAAAAATAATGGACGATGGAGTACTCTTCATTACGAAGCGGGGCCTCATCATCTGGGGGGGGTAGAAAGTTTGCGCATAGCCAGGTCACGCCACACCTCCGATGATTTCGGGCGGGCGGAGCGTCAGCAAATGCTTCTTTTGGCTCTTAAAGATAAAATCGCCGAGATGAATGCCGGTTCGCTTTCTAAGGTGACTGATCTCATCAATGTCCTCATAAATTATGTAAGAACCGATTTTTCCGTTTTTGAGTTGATTACTATCTTCAACCATCATAGGGATGATGAAATACGAAACCACGTACTATCCTGGGATAATGTCCTCTACCATACTTATTCGAATCTCTATCTGCTGGAGAAAGATGTGGAGGTGGATGAAAACTATAACAAGGGAGCCTGGATTATGCTGCCCCTGAATAATGACTGGAATGTCATTCGATGGTATATCCGGGATATCATAACCGGAGGCAAGAATGGGTAAACTATACTGGCTGGAAACCTATGGGTGTCAGATGAACGTGGCCGAGTCGGCCTCCTTAGAAACCAGCCTCCGGCAAAAAGGATGGACTCCGGCGGCGGCGCCGGAAGAAGCCGACCTTGTGTTGCTGAATACCTGCTCGGTTCGTAAAACCGCAGAAAATCGCATCTGGGGGCGCCTGGGTTTTTTTAAGTCCTTGAAAGAGCAACACAGCTTTTCTCTGGGCGTCATGGGGTGCATGACGGAACGTCTCAAAAATGATCTTAGGAAAGAAGTTCCAGATATTGATTTTCTCGTCGGCACCTACGGTAAGACGGAATTTACCCTGGCTCTGGAGGATAATATCCCCCTGGCAAAAAAGAATTTTTTTGGTCACGATGAGTTTTCCTTTGCCGTATCGCATTTTGGGTCCGGGGAAGCTCAAGCCATGGTTCCCATCATGCATGGGTGTAACAACTTTTGTACCTACTGCATTGTTCCCTATGTCCGGGGAAGGGAAGTCTCACGGCCTTGGGAAGATATCAAGGCAGAATTGGCTATCCTGGAAGAGCGTAATGTCAAAGAGATCACCCTCCTAGGGCAGAATGTCAATTCCTATCAATCTCATTACCAGGGAGATACCTTGAACTTTGCCGGTCTTCTTCTGAAAATCGGCGAAGAATCCTCCATTCCTTGGATAAGATTTCTCAGTAGCCATCCCAAGGATCTTTCCCGTGAGGTGATTGAAGCGATGAGGGTAACTCCTCAGGTCTGCCGCCATCTGCATCTTCCGGTTCAGCACGGCTCCAACCGCATATTGACAGCCATGAACCGGCGCTATACCCGGGAGGCTTACCTTTCCCTGGTGGATGACCTGAGAAAGGCCATGCCTGAGATATCCCTTACCACCGATATTCTTATTGGCTTCCCCGGAGAAACTGAAAATGATGTGGAAGATACCCTGAATCTTGTAAAAACCGTAGGTTTTTCCGACGCCTTTACCTATATTTATAATGCCATGGAAGGTACCAGGGCATATGATATGGAAAACCAGATTCCCGAAGGATTGAAGAAAGAACGGCTTAACCGGGTTATTGAACTGCAGAGACAGATGGGACACCAGGAAAAAGCGAGCCGTTTAGGTAAAACCGTTACGGTACTTGTCGAAGGATCATCTAAAAAAAACAGTCTTGAGATGCTCGGCCGAACCGAGCATAATAGTATGGTGGTGTTTCCCGGAGCTTCGGATCTTACCGGAACCCTGCGGCAGGTTAAGCTTACCGAGCTGCCCGGCAATACGTATAAAGGGGAGGATAAAGGATGCCTTGGAAATTAGTATTTTCGCTGGTGGGAATGTTGCTTCTTTTTATATGTGCCGCCCTTAATTACAACAACATTTCTGATATTTCTTTCGGGTTTTATCGATTCTCCGAAGTA
>CAYYNJ010000119.1:0-2366 GCA_964472775.1 uncultured Spirochaetaceae bacterium | reverse complement strand
GACCTGGCGGCCTTCGGGGAAGCGGTAACCTCGATCCAGAGAATGGTGGGCGACTGTTTTGCCCCGGCCCAGTCGGGCCGCTTTGCTTCACCCCTGTCGGAAAGAATGATCCGGTCAATGAAGGATTGTGTCTTTCTTCTTAGGAGCCCTCTTTTCTCTGCCTTTTGCCATCACCAGCGGAAGAAAAAACCAGCTCAAAAACAAGGAAAAGAATAAAGAAAAAGACGCGGTACGGGAAGAAAAAGAACGGCTGCGTCAGGAAAAGAAAGAAAAACGTCAGGCGAAGATCGCTGCCAAGGAAGAAAAAAAGCTTCTCAAATCAGAAAAGGAGTTGCCCCCTGAACCTCCTGAAATCTTGTAATCTCTTTTTCTTTCTTTTGATTCTTTCTTCATTCTCAATAACCGCCCTGCCGGACGCCGGTGAGAAGGCTCTATCCCTCTATGAAGAGGGCAATCGGGAGGGTGCTCAGGAATTGGTGAAAAACTGGCTTCAGGAAAATTCTGGTCATACGGATTATTTACCCATGGCCGAATTCTATTTAGGCTTACAGGAAAACATCGAAGAAATCTTTTCTGCGGTGGATTACCTTGTCGAACAAAAATCATCCCTGGAATCACGTTTTCTCGCCAAGGCGGCTGAAACCTTAGAATTAACCGGAGACTACGAAGGGGCTTTTCACCTCTACGTGGATGCGGTGGAAAAATCTTCCCATTCAAACGATAAGGTCGACTGGCAGATGGAAGCGGCTGGGCTAGCCCTGCTGATGGGAGAAACCGAAAAAGGGGAAACTCTGCTGGATGAGATCTTTCCTCTGTCCGGGACGGGCCGACAGAAGGCTATGGTACTTCTGCTACTTTCCCGGACCTATTTTTATCAAGGGAAAGAAGCTCAGGCTCTCAAGGCTCTCAATGATTCCCTTGCCGAAACAATACTGCCCGAAGCGCTTTTTTGGAAAGATCAATTGGGTGAGGCCGGCGGTGAGGCATCCCATTTGACAGAAGTTTTTCCCGACTCACTTTTATCGGATTTACAGCAGGGAAGGGTGAATGCTAAGACAGAGCCCTTAAATTGGGGCCTGGCGGCCCCGGAAAGGAACACACCGCCCCCAGCGGCATCGGAAAGGGGTACGGCAGAACCAGAGACTGTCACCGTCTCCGAGACCCCCCGGGATGAAACGGTTCTACCGTTGAAGAAAGCCATTCAGACGGGCTCTTTTGTGGATGAAGACAATGCCAGGGAGCTGCAGAAAGACCTTGAGAGGCTGGGGTACCAAGTCGAAATCCGCAGGGCCGAACGGAATGATAGAACTTACCACCGTGTCATGATCGTCGGAATTGAGGAATCCGGTCTCGGGGACGAATTACGTAAACTAAGAGACCGGGGCTATGACGGATTCATCACTCAGTAGTTTCTTCTTCGATAATTTCGATTTGTTGAAACCGGATGAACTCGTCGGAGTACTCTTCAAATTCGTAAATTCCCATGATACCGGGATGAAGAGTGAGCACTCTCTGAATGGTATTCCCCAGGGTCGATGTGGAATATTCGTAGCGGTAAAGACGGTTCTCCCGGGAGATTCCTGCGTCATCAAGAATTCTTAGATTCAGCAAGGGTACCCCGGCGTGAAACAGAGAAATGCCGCCTTTGTAGGATTCTTGTTCCGAGGTAAAGTCAAAACGGTTTCCCTGAAAACTAATACTCTCTCCGCCATCTCCCAGGTATTTACCAAACAACTCGGGAGGGGTCTCTGCAGAATTAAGGAGGGGTTGGGAATGACCCGCACCGCTGCTGTAACGGAAATACTGACCGCTCCAGACCTCATTGGGAGTTTTAATCCTTGTTTGGGTATCGATGTCGCGTACCGTGAGGCCTAGGGTATTAAGATCTACCAGCTTGACATAGATCTCATTCTCCACGTGATTGATAAGCTCATTTTCCCCTCCGATCCTGAGCAGATTTCCTAAAACCTTGTATGAGTTCTTCAAGTTATAGACTTCCTGAATATTTCCAGAATAAAAAGTAATCTTACTGTCCCTAATGTTAAACTCTACAAGATATTTCGGATCGCTGCTAAGA
This sequence comes from uncultured Spirochaetaceae bacterium, assembly GCA_964472775.1. GTDB lineage: Bacteria > Spirochaetota > Spirochaetia > UBA9216 > UBA9216 > CAYYNJ01. The sequence continues at coordinate 289 of CAYYNJ010000119.1, read as the reverse complement.
AACCAAGGTCCGCGGATATGTTCTTCAAACATGGTTTCATTACCCTGAAGGAGGAGACGCAGCTTTTCTTCTTCAACCAAGGTACCAAGAATTTTTTCTTCCTTCACTTTGATGTAGCGCCGGGAAGGAAAATCCCAAAAATAGGTGTTTTTTATCAGATCCATCACGTTTTGTGAATCTGGATTCTCTATGGTAGAAATGATGGGAAAACTCTTTCCATCCCGCATCCCAGATTCGTAGGATACAGAACGGGGTACTTCCAGAATTTCGATGGTACCATTTGCTTTTA
>CAYYNJ010000118.1:0-8385 GCA_964472775.1 uncultured Spirochaetaceae bacterium | reverse complement strand
GTGGTACAGGCGTATCAGTTGGTCAAGGAGAAACGGCCCGACTTGAACGTGGACGGCGAACTCCAGGCCGATGCGGCCCTGATACCCGCCATCGGAGAAAGCAAGGCCCCGGGAAGTCCCGTGGCGGGCAAGGCAAACGTGCTGGTATTCCCCACCCTTGAGGCGGGCAACATCGGCTACAAACTGGTACAGCGGCTGGCGGGGGCCGAAGCATACGGCCCCTTCCTTCAGGGATTTGCCAAGCCGGTGAGCGACCTCTCCCGGGGCTGCAGTGTGGATGACATCGTCAACACAGCGGCGGTAACCCTGGCCCAGGCTTAACCGTCAGGATCGGCAAATAGAGAAAAAGGCTGCCCGGGGGGCAGGGCGATACCCCGTTCGGTGTCGCCTTAACCCGGACAGCCTTTTTTTTGCCTTAAAGGAAACATGAGCCGGCCCCGGAAGAAAAAACCCTCGGTCTTTTGTCTATCCAGGAAGAACCTGACTGCCCACCAAGTCGGCCATGGAATAGAGGCCCGGTTTACGGCCCGCCATAAAAAGGGCCGCCTTCACCGCCCCGGTGGCAAAAATCCTCCGGGAGTACGCCTTGTGGGTCAGTTCCACCACCTCTTCGGGGCCGGCAAAAATGACCTCATGCTCACCCACGAAGGTACCGCCCCGGACGGCATGAAGACCCAGCTCCCGGGGCTGCCGGGCTTTGTCGGTTTCACTGCGTCCGTAAATATACTGATACCCCTGGGGTTTTTCTTCGTTTAACGCCTGGGCAAGAAGCAGGGCGGTACCGCTGGGAGAATCTTTTTTCATCCGGTGGTGCTTCTCCACAATTTCTATGTCAAAATCGTCCCCCAACACGGCGGCGGCCTTCTTGATAAGCTCCCGCAGAAGGTTGACCCCCAGGGACATATTGGCGGACTGAAAGACCGGTATCACCCGGGCCGCCTGCTCCACCAGGCCCTGAGCTTCATCGGACAGCCCGGTGGTGGCAATCACCACCGGCAGCCCCCTTTCGCGGACCCCTTCCAAAAGGAGGGGAATCCCCTGGGGGTTGGAAAAATCCACCACCACATGGGCCTCTTCCTTTACATCTTTTAAACGGGGATAAACCGGAAACGGATCTGCTGCCCCCTCCTGTTTGCAGGGATCCACCCCCGCTGCCACAGAAACCCCCTCCATCTCCTGAACCATCTCAATTAAGACCCGGCCCATCCGGCCATGACAGCCATTAATTATCAGTTTTACCATATCTATTCCTTATCAAATGAAATTTCGTTTAACCCTTATTTAGTATCCACGGTGAGAAACACCGTATAATCCTTCCGCCGGAGGGCGGTGATTCATATTCCTGCGCCGCCCCGGGGTTCATCCCGAAGGGGTCCTTTACCAGTCCAGGAGCCTGCGCTCCCCCTCCAACGCCCTAATATCCGAGACTTCTTGACTCACCTCGAGAACCCCTCGATAGACGCCCTCCCGGTCCCGAAGGGCAAAATACCGGATATGGATGAATTTCTCCCCCATCCGCAGCCAGAACTCCGCCACATCTTTATCTCCGCTTTTAAAGCTCTCGACGATTTTCTCCACCACATGAACACTGGCGGGGGGATGGCAGTTTGCCACCTCCCGGCCGATGATACCGGGACTGCGGGGAAATATCCTCTCCTTTCCCTGGCTGTAGTACCGGACCCGGTCGTTTTCATCCACGAAGGTGATATCCAGGGGAAGATTCCGGAGCATCAGGTTAATCTGATCCCCCGTAAGCTGCCCCACATCCAGATCCAGGGAGACCCCGGCGTCTGCCGTCTCAGCAGCTCCCCCCGCCTCATCCCCGTCGGGCCGCCCCGGGGAAGGGCTTACCGCCGCCGCAGGGGCTTGGGACATCACAATATTGGCATCCCAAAGATTTCCCGGCCTTATCCAGGAATAACCGATTTCCGCTTCCCCCCGGCGGATCGTTGCCCAGGTGGTTTCGGGAAGCTTCCGCAGCGAGGTGGGGAAGAGAATCTTCTCTTCCATGAAAATCATCCTCTTGAGTGCCCCCGCCAGCTCGGCGGAGTTTCTTTTCAGTTCCCGATGGTCATGGCTGTCCCGAACCGCAGCGGTCTCCCGGAACAAGGCCCGTATCTCATCGTGCTTGCCCCACATAACCTTGGAAGGGCCGGTAAAATCGACCTGTTCGAGATAGGGGAACAACTGATTCTCCTTCCTGCTGTAGTGCCGCTCTATCTCTCTCAGGTTATTAAGTACCGAGGAAAAATCTTCCAGGGAACCGCCCCGGAGAACCCGGCGGGCCGCTTTTTTCAACTGTTTAATGAGTTTTTCCGCTTCACGGTTTTCCAATTTGTAGGTATGTACCGGATGCCCCGGAAGGACCTTGCCGGGCTTCTGCTTTTCCAGAGAAGACTCAAAAACCGAAACATGGACGTCGCAGAGCTTTTGAACCTGTTCCACCGGGACTCCTCCGGCGATCAAGCCCTGTTCCATCTCGGCGATTTCTTCGGGACTCACGTCCCGGATGAGACGGTCAAACTCTTTCTTGACCTGTTTTACATCCGCTTCCCCATTAAGCTTTTCGACGATCTTCTTGAGTTTATCCTGTCTATCCTGATGGTTATTCAGCAGTTCGCTCATTTTTCCTCCTCCAGATAATACATGAGGTTCCAGATCTGCGGTACCGGCGACTCCGCCAACAGGGGCTGAAGATGGTTCAACAACCGGGAAAAGACCCCGGTCTCCATGAAGGCTTGGGCATGTTCCGGACTTTCCCAGGAACCCATGGCCAAGGCCGCTCCCGAATCCCGGTCGGTGAGAAACTGCATCCGCACACAACCCGGCTGGTTTTTGGCTTTATCAAGAACCTCCCGGCGCCAAATATCACACCCTTCTTCTAACTGGCCGTCTTTAAACTTAAAATGCATGGTTGCCGTGTACATCCACGCCTCCTTTGAGAAGCCTGCGGTCATGATATAACTCTTTTCGGGAGAAGGCAATCTCATCCTTGACATGTTCTGACCTGAGGAGTAAGGTATGGGACAAATACGCCCGGATTAATAGAGGCGCAACGGTTCATCAGTAAGCTGCGGAGGAAACGGTATTCCGAAGACGCAGCGGAATCACCTTGGTGATTCCAGGGAGGGGGAATCCCCTGTCTTGAAAGGGAACGTTGCCGAAGGGAAAACCGTACCGGAGGTTTTACCCTGGGGTCAGGAAGGAACACTCCTGGCACTGTCGGTGGTTTGCGTAGGAACCCGGCCCTTTACGGCCGGCGACCTTGATCCTGCTTCAACGCAGGATTTTCGGGTACCACCGGAGAGCTGTTAATCATCCCGCCCTGAGAATGACCCCGTCATCTCATTAATCCGTGCAACAACTGGAGGAAGAAGATGAGAATACAGGGAGTCTATACCGCTCTGGTGACGCCGTTTAACCGCGACGGATCGGTTAATGAAAAATCATTGAGGGAATTGGTTGATTTCCAAATCAGCCAGGGAATTTCCGGATTGGTTCCGGTGGGAACCACCGGAGAAAGCCCTACCCTGACCCACCAGGAACACCACCGGGTCATTGAGATCGTCATTGAACAAGCCGCCAAGAGGGTGCCGGTCATCGCCGGTACCGGATCCAACTCGACCCAGGAAGCCATAGCCCTCACCAAAAACGCCAAAGCCGCCGGAGCCGATTACACCCTGCAGGTGACTCCGTACTACAACAAACCGAGTCAGGAGGGCCTCTATCGTCATTTTACCGCCGTGGCCGATGAGGTGGACCTGCCGGTCATTATCTACAACATCCCCGGCCGGACCGGTAAAAACATCGAAAACGAAACCATGTTCAGGCTGGCTGAACATCCCAACATCGTGGGAGTCAAGGAAGCCAGCGGAAACCTGGCCCAGATGATGGACGTGATGGCCAACACCGACGAAAACTTTTCGGTTCTTTCGGGAGACGACAATCTGGGGCTCCCCTTAATCACCGCCGGAGGAGACGGGATCGTTTCGGTGGCCAGTAATCTGATCCCCCGGCAGATGGAGGAGCTGGTTCAGTTTCTCCTTAAAGGAAACCTGGAGGAAGGCCGGGCTCTGCACTACAAGCTGCTCCCTCTCTTTAAAGGGATGTTCCTGGATACCAACCCCATTCCCGTCAAATACGCCATGGCCAGGATGGGCCGCATGGAAGAGGTCTACCGTCTTCCCCTGTGCCCCATGGAAGACGGGCTCAAAGCAAGACTGGATAAGGTCCTAAAAGACCTGGGACTGATTTAATCACCCCCATAAAAGGGGGGGCCGCCGGTATACCGAAGGCCCCCCGTCTTTGTTCTTTCCCGGCCGGCGGGGTGTTATGCCGCACCGCTTCCCGCCGGGACCGGCGGTTATTGGATCTTGGTCAGCGCCGCCCGGGCCTCCCGGTTCACCGCACCGTTCCAGTTGCTAAACTCAACATTGATCAAGGCCGCCCTGCCCAGGGGATTCCCTGTATCACCTAAAGACCGAATAACCTGGACGATTTCTCTCTGATCGATGATGTCGGTGATCCCGCTTTTCTGAAGTCCGTTCAATTTCGTCAGATGACCGGCCAGGGCCCGGGCCGCCTCATCACCTTCCCCGGCCCCGAGGGCCTGAAGACATACGATAATTTCATTGATATCCCTGGTCTCGGTGCGGGCGGTATCCAGCATCTTCACCAGATCTGCCACGATGGTGTCATCGGTATAGCCGAACCGGGCCAATATACGGGCCGCGCCGGTCCTCAGCTGGCCCAACTGGGTCAGCTCACGGACATTTTCCGGCCGGTACTTGAGTCCCTCGGAGAGGGCGATCCGGGCCACCTCAACCTTGCCCCGGTCAGGCCCTCTTGAGGAGGAGGCAAAATTCAAGGCCTCGGTTTTCACCTGAAAGTCATCGGTATCATAAAGAATTTTTCCCAGCTGAGGAGCGGGATCCTCCACCATGTTGAGCAGGGAGCGCTCCGCCGCCGCTTGAACCTTCGGGGTATTCCGCCCCACGGCGGTAAAAAACACCGGTTCAAACCCCCGGGGATCCTTTAGCCGCTCCAGGGCGGTGATCAACGAAAGCACCACGGTTTCGGTCTCTTCATTGGTGGAAAGAACCGTTACCCCCAGATGCAGGTTCCGAAGCATGAGAGCCAGCGGTTCAACATACTCCACCGCCCCCACCTGACCCAGGGCGGTGACCACGTTTGCCCTAAGAAAAGGATCGGACGATTCCAACAAGGTTCGGTACAGGATCTCTCCCGCCTCCGCCGCCTTGAGTTCCCCCAGCTCTTTGACAATCATGGTCTGCAGATTCCGGTGGTAGAACCTCTCCCGGGTAGACAGGGTATCCTGGCTGCCCAAAAGCAGATCCCCCTGGGCTTGAATCAGGATGGGAATCATATCCCGGTCGTTCTCCTGAATCAACCGTTCCATCACCGTCAATTTCTGATTCAGATCTTCCGCATCATTGTAGATATTTGACCAAAGCACCGACATTTCCGAAGCCCACAGCCCCGGAGATAGTACCAATAATAAGAAAAAAACCAGCCCTCCCGCTTGGTTCCTGTTAAAACTCATTCATCATCCTCCAAAACAACCGTCTCCACGGTGTAGTAGTAGCCCCTCTCATAAATTTCCAGCACCGTCCCGCGGCTATTCTCCATGGTGATCCGGACGGGGGAACCTTTTTCGTCATTTTCATAGATGTACCGGCGGCTCAGGCCTCCGGCATTGTTAAAATGCTCTTCCAAGGTGAGCCGGCCCGCTTCGTAGCGGTAGACCACTTCTTTTTCCAGCCCGCCGTCCCGGTCCAGGGTCGTCTCACGCAGCAGTTTTCCGTCTTTATCCACCTCTCGGCGAAAACGATTGCGGACCTGTCCATCCGCTCCGTAGAGGATACTCTCGGAGAGCCCCTCATCCAGGGCTCGGTACTCGATCCGGGAAAGAACCGTTCCTGCCCCGTCTTTTACTTCGAGGGCCGCCCGCTCTCCCTGATCATCATAGCGGTAATAGGTGCCCACCTTGGCTTCATCCCGGGAGGTGAAGCTTTCTTCCGATACCAGCAGCCCTGCCTGGTTGTACCGAAGAAGATCGTAGGACTCGAGCGCTCCCGTACCGTCCAAGGCTTCACGGCGGACCGTATCTTCCCGGGGATAGCTGTACCGGATGGTACGCTTTACCTCATCAAAGGAATCATACTCCCCTTCGCTAAGAAGCCGGTGCGTACCTTCCTCATAGGTGAGAACCCGGTAGGTATCCACCGTCCCATCCCTGAAATAGCGGGTTTCCCGGGTCAGATGGGGAACCTCCACTTCGATGGTCACCGGTTCTTTCTGAATAACCTGGTCAACGCTATCGGGAGCGGTTTCCCTCACCATCGGTTCCCCGGTGGTGGCACAGCCCGCCAAAACAACCGCCGCAAGCAACGGTAAATAATTCTTTTTCATGATGCACTCCTCATAATCCAAAATCGCAAAAGCCGATCAAGCCTCATTTTATTGAGAGACCTTCTGATTGACAAGCTCAGCCAGCTGAAAAACAGCATCCACTTCCAATTCTTCCCCCCGGGCCCCCGGGGAAATGACCGATTCCTCCAGGGAGGTCAGAACGGGCTCGGCCCCGTAGGTACGGGCCACGGTTCCCGAAAGAAGATTGTTCTTCACGGTTTTCCGGCGGGCGGCGAAGAGGTCGTTGGCCAGATCAAAAAAAAGGGCCCGCATTTCCTGGGGGTACTTATGGTGGGGTTTCATCCTGACCAGCGAAGAAACCACCCGGGGGGGCGGATAAAATGATCCGGCCTGAATATCCCCCAGGTAGGACACCTCGCACTGGTACTGACAAAGAACCGTGAAGGAGGAATAGTTTTTCGTCCCCGGTTTAGCCGCCATGCGCTGAGCCACCTCCTTCTGAACGGTAAAAACCATCCGTTCGGGCAGGCACCCCTCTTTCAACAGGGCGAGGATCATCACGGATCCCACGTTGTAGGGCAAATTGCCTAGAACCGCATCGGGGGTGCCCCGGGAGTCCCACTGGGACTTCCAGGTTTTGAGAAAATCCCCCTCCACCAGGTTCCACCGGGAATCCCGGGCAAAAATCTCAGGCAGAACCCGGCAGAATCCCCGGTCAATCTCAAAGAGGGTGAGTTCTTCCACCAGGGGCAGAAGCATATGGGTCATGGCGCCTAATCCCGGACCTATCTCCCACACCCTTTCGGACCCCTTCAGCTCCAGCAGATCAAGAAGTTTCTTCCGGGCACCGGGATTGATGAGAAAATTCTGGCCGAACCGTTTCGTCATGGCCAGCCCCTGGGTTTCCATGAAACTTCGTATCTGTCCGGGCGAATCGTACTGAATGATACCCAATCCTTTTCCTCCCCTGCCGGTAAAACGCCGCCGCCACAAGCACCGCGAGGAGATACTTTACCATTTTACTCCGGGGAGACCAAGAGGGAGAATGGTAAAACAGCAGTACCAGCTGCTCTAATGCCGCATAGCCCTGCTCCATGGCCGCCGCAAAAGAACCCCCTAGGGCGGCGCCCAAAAACGGTGCCGCCACAAGAAAGGCCAACCCGGAAAACAGATAAACCGTCACCGCCGGAGTAATCACCAGGGAAGCAAGAAAGCCGGTGATGACCAGTTCGCCGAACCAGAAAAGCAGCAGCGGCGCCGTGGCGAGCTGAGCTCCCAGAGATATCCCCACCCCCTGTCCCAGGGCCCGCCCCGGGCCGGTGGGAAGCCGGGATCCCCCCGCCGCCGCCAGGGGTTTTCCGATGATCAGGATCCCCCCCAGGGCCCCGAAGGAGAGCTGAAACCCCGGAGTCAGGACCGATGAGGGATCCAGCAGCAAGGCTGCCAGGAAGGCCCCGCCCAGGGCGCGGAGGGGCCGGGGTTCCCGGCCCAGGTACCGGGCGGTCCCCATAAGCAAAAACATCACCGCCGCCCTGACCAGAGATACCTTCAATCCCGTAAGAAAAAGGTAGCCCCCCGTAAACAGCACCACCCCGGGAAATCCCCATCTTTTTCCCAGCAGGGAGTAAAAAAGCAGGGTTAAAGCGCCGGTGAGAAGGCCCAGATGCATCCCCGAGAGGGCCAGGATGTGAAGAACTCCGGCCCGTTGAAATCCCTCATAAAAAGCCGGATCTAAATCATCCCTGATGCCGAGAAGAAGAGCCTTCACCAGCCCGGCGGACTCCCGGGAGAGGGTATCCAGAGGATCAAGAATCCGCTGCAGCACCCGGCCCCGGGCTCTCTTCAGGACCCGGCCGGCGGCGGCCCCGGAAAAAACGCCCCCTTCCCCGGGCAGGTTCTCCCAACCTGCGGGAGAGCCGGAGCGGAAAAAGGATTCCGGTTCGCCCTTCCGCCCGCTGAACAGCCACCCCTTCTCTCCTAGGAATATCTGAC
>CAYYNJ010000117.1:2906-8494 GCA_964472775.1 uncultured Spirochaetaceae bacterium | reverse complement strand
GAGTGGTAAAGATTACCCCCGCCCACGATGTGAATGACTGGGAGGTGGGAAACCGCCACGGCCTGGAGAAGATCAATATTCTCAATGACGACGGAACCCTCAACGGCAACGTTCCTGAAAAGTACCGGGGCCTGCCGGCCCGGGAGGCCCGTAAGCTGGTGGTGGAAGACCTGAAGGCGGCGGGGCTTTTTATCAAGGAAGAGGACCACCGGCATCAGGTGGGCCACTGCTACCGTTGTCATACCATCATCGAACCATACCTCTCCAAACAGTGGTTTGTCTCCATGAAGGGGATGGCCGCCAAGGCTCTGAAGGCTTGGGAAAAGGAAGAGGTGGTTTTCTATCCCCGCAAATGGGAAAACACCTACAAACATTGGCTGGGTAATATCCGGGACTGGTGTATTTCCCGGCAGCTCTGGTGGGGGCATCGGATTCCCGTGTGGTACTGCGATGACTGCGGTGAAATGATGGTCTTGAAGGATGACCCCGCCGCCTGTGCTTCCTGCGGTTCTGCCAATATCCGTCAGGATGAGGATGTACTGGACACCTGGTTCTCTTCCTGGCTTTGGCCTTTCTCCACCCTGGGATGGCCGGAAAAAACCGAGGATCTGAAAAACTACTTTCCCACCTCCACCCTGGTGACCGGATACGACATCATTTTCTTCTGGGTAGCCCGAATGATCATGGCTTCAGAGGAGTTTATGGGGCAGGTACCCTTCAAGGACATTTATATCACCGGCTTGGTTAGGGACAAACAGGGGCGCAAAATGTCCAAGTCTCTGGGGAACGGCATGGATCCCCTGGAGATTGTCTCCGAGTACGGAGCGGACGCCCTGAAATTTACCCTCACCTTCATGTCCGCCCAGGGACAGGATATCCTGGTGGATAAGGAAAGTTTCAAGCTGGGATCCAAATTCGCCAATAAGGTCTGGAACGCTTCCCGGTACATCCTGATGAACCTAAAGGACCGGAAGTTTTTACCGTTGGAAGAAATCTCCTTCACCGATGTGGACCGCTGGATTTTCCACCGCCTCAATTTAGCCATATCCCGGATAAGCGAGGCTCTGGAGGTGTACCGGTTCAACGATGCCGCTCAGGGGGTGTATGAGTTTTTCTGGAACGATTTCTGCGACTGGTACATCGAGGCTTCCAAGCTTTCCCTCTACAGCAGCGATGAAGGGGAGAAGGACCGGGCGGTCTCTCTCCTGATTCACCTGCTGGATTACTCTTTGAAACTGATGCATCCTGTCCTTTCCTTCATTTCCGAGGAGATTTACCAGAAGCTTCCCGGCACCCGGGACGCCCTGATCACCAGCGCCTTCCCGGAGGTTCGCCGTGACTGGGACGATCCCGCCGCGGAAGCCCATTTTACCAGCCTTCAGGAATTAGTCCGTGGTGTCAGGACCCTGAGGAGTGAGTTCACCATTCCGCCGGAGAAGAAAATACCCGTTAAAGTGAGAAGCGACGAAGGCTTTGCTTCCCATCAGTTTTTTCTCGACCACGCCGCCCTGATATCGGATCTGATGAAGTGCGGCTCTTTAGATTTCGTCAAAGGAGAGGTGGATACCGCCGGTTCCGTCCCCGTGGCGGGGATCGGATTTGAAGCCTACGTATTTATCCGAGATGCGGTGGATATCCCCAAGGAGACGGCGAAGCTGAAGAAAGAGGCGGGGGAACTGGACAAGCTTATCGTTTCCACCGAAAAAAAATTGGCCAACCAAGGCTTCTTGAGCCGGGCTCCCCAGGATGTGATTGAAAAAGAAAAGGAAAAACTGGCGGAGTTTCAAGGCCGTATTGAGAAGGTCAACCGGTACATTAAAGACCTTTCCTGATTTTCTGGATTCATTCTTCCCGGTCCGGCGGACTTTTAGTCCGCCGGATCTGTAAGGGTCTCGGGTACGTTGTACTGTTCCCAGGAAACCCGCCCGGCCTGAACAGCCTCCTTGAGTTTCTTTTCCTGGGGACTTAAGGCGCGGGCCTTGCCGCTTTTTACTTCCACGAATACTACCTCGGAAATCTCTTTTTCTTCCATTCCCCGGAAGACCAGAAGGTCGATAGGTTTTCCCAGAAACCGGCACTCTCCGGGAGGATAGGGAAAATCGGGAAGGAACGGCGCCAGCTGCTCGGAGAATTGACCTCCCAAGACCGCCCGGGAGGTTTTGATACGAGCCTTCACCACCTCATCAAGCCTTTTGGTCCGCCACTCCATCTCTTCGCTGCGCCGGCCCAGAAGGATTCCTATCTGGAGCCCCGCCAGAAGAAAGAGAAGCAGGATCAAAGCTCCCAAGATGAGGTAGGTGAGGGGAAGGGCTGCAAAATTTATCATGGGGGCGATTATACCGTTTTTTCCGAATCTTGGAAAACGAAATAGCTCCCGCCGGGTCAAGGAGCCTATTTCTTTCAAAAGCTCTCTCCTGAAATCCCTTTTTAAGAACTCCGCCTCCCACTTTCCCGTGCTATTTTCAATGCTTTCGGCTATCATGGGGGTATGAATAATAACGACATACTGAAGAAATTGAGAATTGCCCTGGAGCTCAAGGAAGAGGATATTATTGAAATTCTGAAGTTATCGGATTTTGACATAACCTCCGCAGAGCTGTCGGCTCTGTTCCGCCGGGAAGGTCACCGGAACTATCAGGAATGTGGGGACCAAATTCTGCGGCGGTTCCTGGACGGCCTGATCCTCAAATACCGGGGTCCTCGGGAAGCCAAGCCCATCGCCACTCATCCGGCGGTAAAAAAGGCTAAGATCATAGTTACGAAGGACCAGCAGAAGAAAAAGAGCCAGTGAAAGGGCCGATTTTAAAATCGATTAATATTAAGATTACAACAGAAAACCGAATTTATGTGTAAAACAAGTTGTGAATCCATCGAACTAGGGTTTATAATTTGAAAATAAACTAAATTATGGAGGGGGCTATGGATATTCGAGAAGGACTGGGGTACACGAAAACCCATGAGTGGGTTTTACGAGAAGGCGATCTGGCGAAAGTGGGCATCACCGCCGTAGCGGCGGAGCAGCTGGGAGAAATAGTTTTTGTGGAACCCCCGGAGGAGGGGAGCCGTCTGGCAAAAAATGAAGAAGCCGGCGTTATCGAATCGGTTAAGGCCGCTTCTCCCATCTATGCTCCCCTCACGGGAGAGGTTACCGAGGTAAACCCAGGACTGGAAGATACTCCCGAGATGGTCAACGAAGCTCCCTATGAAAACTACCTCTATATACTCCGGATGGATAACCCCGAGGAGGCGGATGACCTGATGGGACCGGAAGAATACCGGAAGTTCTGCGAAGAAGAGGAAGAATAAATGGCTCGGTACCTTCCTCACACCAGCGAGGAGGTACGGCAGATGCTCGAGGTTTTGGGCTCTTCCCGGGTGGAAGAGCTCTTCTCTGATATCCCCGATGCCATCAGCAGTACCGCTGCCCTCAATCTGCCCCCGGGAAAGGCCGAATACCGGGTGGAAGAGGAGTTATCCCGGCTCTCTGAGATGAATAAGACCGGTAAAGTCTGTTTTCTCGGATGTGGCGCCTATGATCATGTGATTCCTGCGGTGGTGCCTTCCCTGGCGGGGCGGGGGGAGTATTTGACTTCCTATACGCCCTACCAGCCGGAGATTTCCCAGGGGGTTTTGCAGACCATCTTTGAATTTCAGACCATGATAGCAGAACTTACAGGCTTGGAGGTATCCAACGCTTCGCTCTATGACGGCGCCACCGCCGCGGCGGAAGCGGCGGTGATGGCTCTAAACAGCAGTTCCAAGGCTGATACCATCCTATACGCCGAGGGGCTTCATCCCGCCGCCAAACAGGTGCTGGCCACCTTTTTTTACGACCAGCCGGTGAATCTGGAGGAGCTGCCCTCCCGGGACGGCCAAGTCGATCTCGATGCCCTAACATCGCGGTTGGATGGATCCGTGGCGGGAGTGCTGGTTCAGAGTCCCAATATTTACGGTCTCATTGAACCTGTCTCGGAGGTCAGCCGGCTGTCCCATGAAGCAAAAGCCCTTTCTCTGGTCAGCGCCAACCCCCTTTCCCTGGGGCTTTTAACGCCGCCGGGCGAGCTGGGGGCGGATATCGCCGTGGGAGATACCCAGCCTTTGGGGTTACCCTTGAATTACGGGGGCCCTTCTGCGGGATACATCGCCGCCGCCAAACCGCTTCTGAGGAAGCTTCCCGGCCGCATCGTAGGGGAATCGGTGGATACCCAAGGCCGCCGGGCCTATGTCCTGACCCTTCAAGCCCGGGAACAGCATATTAAACGTCAGCGGGCCACTTCCAACATATGTTCAAACCAAGCCCTGGCGGCGGTGATGAACACCGTTTATCTATCGGCGGTGGGCCCGGAAGGGCTGAGAGAAGCGGCGCTCCAGAGCGCCGCCAAGGCACGGTATCTGGCTAGGAAGCTGAGGGATGTTTTAGGATGCTCCGTGATGGGAGGCGAAAACTTTTTCAACGAGTTCACCCTAGAGCTTCCTTTTCCCGCCGCGGATTTTATCGGTTTTCTCGGTGAGAGGGACGTCCTGGCGGGGGTGGATCTGGATAAACTCCGGACCGGAATCCCCGGCAGGCTCCTTACCGTGGCGGTGACGGAAAAGCGGACCATGGAAGAGCTCGATGGATATGTAGCCGAAGCGGCGGCATTCATGAAAGACCGGGAGGCAAAACGTGGCTGATCAGGTAATTTTCGATAAATCCCGACCCGGCCGCCGGGGATACTATTTTGATCCTGCACCGGTTCCGGGGATCTCCGGTACCGAAGGTATCGACGTCAAGGACGTTAGAGTCCAGGCTCCCCGGCTTCCCCAGATATCCGAGCTGGATCTGGTTCGGCACTACACCAACCTTTCCCGGAAGAACTTCGGGGTGGATGTGGGGTTTTATCCCCTGGGGTCCTGTACCATGAAGTACAACCCCAAGATGAACGAAAAAACCGCCGGTTTTTCCGGATTCACGGAACTTCATCCCCTTCAGGATGGGGCGGATGCCCAGGGAACCCTGGAGCTGATGCAGCGCCTTAAGGAAGGCCTCTGTGAGGTCACGGGAATGAAGGAGGGAACCCTTTCCCCCTTCGCCGGAGCTCAGGGGGAATTCACGGGCATGAAGCTGTTTAAGGCGTATTTCCGGGACCGGGGAGAGACCGGCCGCACCCGAATTCTCGTCCCCGACTCTTCCCATGGTACCAACCCTGCTTCGGCCCACATCGCCGGATTTGAAGTGGTGGAACTGCCGTCCAACAAAGAAGGCCTCATCGACCCGGATGAGGTGGCGCGCCACTGCGATGAGAGGCTGGCGGGGATCATGATGACCAATCCTAACACCCTGGGGCTTTTTGAGTCGGAAATCCTAACCATTGCCGGAATGGTTCACCGGGCGGGGGGTCTCCTTTATTACGACGGGGCCAATTTCAACGCCATCATGGGGAAGGCCAAACCGGGTACTATGGGTTTTGACTGTGTGCATCTGAACCTGCATAAAACCTTTTCCACCCCCCACGGCGGGGGCGGCCCCGGGGCGGGACCGGTGCTGGTGGGGGATAAACTCAGCCCCTATCTGCCGGAACCGGTGCCCGAGCGGAAGGATGAAATGG
>CAYYNJ010000117.1:0-2834 GCA_964472775.1 uncultured Spirochaetaceae bacterium | reverse complement strand
CACGGCTGTATCGGAGACGGCGGTCCTCAACGCAGCGTATCTGAAAAAGCAGCTGAAGCACCTCCTCGAGATTCCCTACGGCCGGAAGTGTATGCATGAGTTTGTCCTGTCCGCCCAGGCCCTCAAGGAAGAAACGGGAATTTCCGCCCTGGATATTGCCAAAGGCCTGTTGGAACGGGGCATTCACCCTCCCACCATCTATTTCCCCCTGAACGTCAAGGAAGCCTTAATGGTGGAACCGGGAAACCCTGGATACCTTGGTGGATGCCTTGAAAGAGATTGTTGCCCTGGCCCGGGAAAACCCGGAAGAGCTGCATGCTTGTCCCCGGCATACCTGGGTTGGCCGGGTGGATGAAGTGCTGGCAGCCCGTAAACCACGGGTAAATCATTTTTCCGAGTAAACCGGAGATTCAGGTGCGCGGAAAGCCGATTCTCATTTTTTTCGGCCTTGTTTCGGTCCTTCTGGGGATCCTGGGGGTTTTGCTCCCGGTGATCCCCGGAACAGTCTTCCTACTGACAGGCTTGGTCATTCTGGTTAAAACTTCGGAAAGGGTTAACCGGTGGGTCCATAACCACTCCTACTGGGGGCCCCGGGTCCGGGAATACCGGCGCAACCCCGGGATGACCCGGAAGGAGAAACTGATCATGGTTTCACTCATGACCGTTTCGGTGGCTACTTCCTTTCTGGTATCGGGGCCGGGTCTATTGTCCTACGGGGTAACCGGAGGGGCCTCTCTCTTTGCGGTGGTTCTGCTTTTTTTCATTTCCACTTCCCGGCCGTCAGGAGGCCAAGGGGCAGATGAGGAGGGCGGGAACTGATATTCTCGGTAGTGTCCACAACCGTGGATAAAAAATCACAACAAATCTTTGTAGGATTGTCAATTGGCTTAACCAGGTATGGGTGTAACAAGTTCAATCCTGTAACAGTCGGTGGAGGCTCAATTTAACTGGAATTTTTATCCACGGTCCGAAACACTAAGGACATTTTAGCGTTTGACCGGCTCAAGACCGGGAGATTCTTAGAACCGGCGAAGCCGGATCAACCCCGGCTGGAGCGGATCGGGATTGGGGGAGGTGATGGTCTCCAGGAAAAAGCCCAGGGAGTCGGGAAATTCTTCTTTCAGCAGATTGGCGTTGGCCGGCTCGTTTTCGAAGAAGGCGGTTACCGTTCCCAGTTTTCTCAAGTCTTCGCAGGCTTCCCTTTTGAACAAATGATCTTCCATTTCGAAGGCGGGTTTGAAAAAGAACTTCACCGGGGGTTCAACGGGAAAGCCCCATTTCACAAAACTTTCCCGGGTACCCTGGTCCATCCCGCCGGTGTGCCGTCCCGTAAGGTAGATCAGCGTGTAGCCGAGGCGGGTCAGGCGGGCTAGTAATTCCGCCGCTCCCGGATACGGCCGGTCTTCTAAAAGGTAGGGATCGGTAAAGAAACGATCCTTCCAGAACTGGAAAACCTCTTCCAGCAGGGTCTGGTCCTTCAGTCCCGCCATGGTCAGGGGGGTGCGGATGTTCCAGCCCAGTTCTTTCTCTCTGATATCATCGAGGTAGCTGTTCAGGGCAGGGAAGAAACCGGCCGCCTCCTTTAATATCGCCATATTTCGGGGGGCGGTATTCATCAGGGTGGAATCAATATCAAAAATCACCAGCCAGGGGCCATTCAGGCCTTCATGGGTCAGGAGTTTCCGGCGCTGGTTAATCTGCTGAATCAAGGGCATAAATTGATCTCCTTGAACCTCTGCACCGAAAGGAGTCCAGGGTCTGCTCATTTTGCCGTGGATGGGCTGCTTCGTCAACTTTAATATTATGGACGCCCAGTTCTGCTATACTGATGGCGGGGAAAAGCCGGGGGCAATCCGCAGGAACAGGGCAGGACAGGCTGGCCCCTTTACAATCCCGGCAATTTGGGTACACTAGCTGCTTATGGAACCATCTAATTCTGCCCTGAGAAGTGACGATATACGAAGGGGAAACGAAAAGCTTGTCCTTCATCTGATTCAAAGACACGGAGCGGTTTCCCAGAGTGAGATTGTCGACCAAACCGGTTTGAAGGCCCCCACCATTCTGAGAATTTTCACCAACCTGAAAGAATCCGGCCTGATTCAGCTGGCCGAAACCGATGGAAACAGGCCTTCCGACAAGAAGGGCAGAAAGCCGGTTTACTACGGACTCAACCCCGATGCCCTCTATGTGGCGGGGGTGGAATTCTGGGCCTCCAGCCTTACGGTGGTAATCTGCAATTTCTTGGGAGTTTCGGTTTATTCCGGTTCCTTTCCCTTGGACCACGGTCTGCCCGGGGCCTTGGTACTCGAAAAGATCGAAACCCTTATCCGCCGGTCTCTTCAAGAGGTGTCCTTAACCACCGATAAAATCATGGGCCTCGGGATCGGGGCCCCCGGCCGGGTGAACACCGAAAAGGGGATCATTCAATTTTACTCCCGGATCAACGATCTGAACAACGTGAACTTGAAGCGCCATTTTGAAGAGCGGCTGGGGATTGAAACCACCGTGCATAACAACACCTCGGTGATGGCCATGCATCAGTACAAGGTGTCGGGCCTCCGGGCCCATCAAAACCTCTTTGCCATCCTTTTACGCGGCGGGGTGGGAGGCGCCTACATAAACGAAGGAAAAATCGTTACCTCGGGAAAGATCACCAGTTTTGAGATAGGACACCTCTCGGTGGATCCCAAGGGGCGGGAGTGTCAATGCGGCTGGCGGGGCTGTCTGGAAACCTATCTCTCCGAAGAGGCGATCCGCCAGGGCAGGGAAGATCGGGGGGATGAAAAGATCGATGTTCTTTCCTTGGATGCCCTTATAGGTGATTCCCGGTCACC
>CAYYNJ010000116.1:7210-8557 GCA_964472775.1 uncultured Spirochaetaceae bacterium | reverse complement strand
TCAAGGAGGGGGTCTCCAGTTCCTTCAATATGCCCCGGGGAGTAAGACAGCCGGCCCCGCCCCAGGGCCCTCGAAGAACCAGGTTTGTTACTTCCGCCTCCTCAGAACCGCCGGCCCAGGAAAAAGCGCCCAACAAACTCCATCCCGCATGGTCCACCCTGATCCGGCTCCATACCCCCTGGCCGGAATCCAGTTTTAACGAGAGAATCCCCTCCTGCCCGGCCAGAGGCCGGGCCAAAATCACCGCCGCAGCCAGAAAGATTATTCTTCTGTTCATATCCTCTCCTACCTCTTCCCGGCCGGAGCGCTTCAATTCCGGGGGGCCCGTCGGGCCGGGTTGAAAATCTGAGGCAAATATGCGAAGTTGTACCCAAGAGTTTTCATTTTATTCAGGAGGAAATCGCGTGGTTATATTAACCCTTAACTGCGGAAGCTCATCTTTGAAATACCAGGTCTTTGACTGGGATAAAGATGAGGTTCTGGCCAGCGGTATTGTAGAACGAATCGGTATCGAAGGATCCAAAATTGAACAGAAGGTACGGGGCGAAGAGGTGGAGGTCAAAAGGGACTGTCCTACCCACAAAGAAGCCATGGAGCTTCTCATGGAGACCATCCTCCACCCCGACCACGGTGCCATCAATTCGGTGGATGAGATCAAGGCGGTGGGTCACCGGGTAGTTCACGGAGGGGAGAAGTTCGCCAAATCGGTTATCATCAACGATGAAGCCATGGCTACCTTCCGGGAACTGGAAGCCCTGGCGCCCCTTCACATCCCCGCCAATCTGATCGGTATCGAATCGGCCAAGGCGGTCCTGCCCAAGGTCCCCCACTGCGCCATCATGGATACCGCCTGGCACCAGACCATGCCGAAAAAATCCTTCCTGTATGCCCTGCCCTATCCCTGGTACACCGATTACGGCGTCCGGCGTTACGGCTTTCACGGGACTTCTTTTCTGTACACCGCCAAGCGTGCGGCGGTGCTTTTGGGAAACGATCCCTTTAAAACCAATGTGGTCATCGCCCACATCGGTAACGGTTCCTCCATCAACGCCGTACAGAACGGTGTTTCCGTGGATACTTCCATGGGCCTCACCCCCCTGGAAGGACTGGTCATGGGCACCCGGGCCGGAGACCACGATCCCGCCATCGCTTTCCATATGATGAAGAAGGCGGGGATGACCCCGACCCAGGTGGAAAACGCCCTGAACAAGGAAAGCGGTGTCCTGGGGATCTCCCAGAAATGGGTCGACCGGCGTGATATCGAAGTGGCCGCCGAAAACGGCGACGAAGTGGCCATCCTGACCCAGAACATCGAGGCTTACCGGATCAAGAAATACATCGGCTCTT
>CAYYNJ010000116.1:3945-7159 GCA_964472775.1 uncultured Spirochaetaceae bacterium | reverse complement strand
CGAAAGAGGACCGGTGACCCGGCTTCTTGCCACCGAGGGACTTGACTTCATGGGTATTAAGGTGGACCCCGCCAAGAATAAGGCTTCCATGACCCGGAATGCCGAAACCTGTATTTCCGCCGACGATTCCAAAACCAAGATCTACGTCATCCCCACCAACGAAGAACTGGTGATGACCGAGGACACCTACGCCCTGATCAACGGCACCTACGATGTCCACACTAACTACACCTACCACTTTCAGAACCCCGACTACGTTAACCACGAGAGGGTTGCCGCCCTTCCCAAGGACCTGAAAAAATGGCAGGGACTGGATAAGATTATCCTCTAGGGGATCAATCAAAAAAAAGAGGCCCCCGGTTAAGCCGGGACGGCCTCTTTTTTTTATTCATCCGTCCGGAAATGGTAGAAAAAACCTCAGGCTACTTCTGCAGGGTCCCGGTATGAATTTTCTCCGCCGCTTGGTCCCCCAAAAAATAGCGGATTATCTCAACGGCAAATTCCGCCGCGGTTCCCGGCCCCTGGCTGGTGACAATGTTGCCGTCCCGGACAATCCGGTCGCTGGCGTGCTGCACATCCTGGCCAAGGCGGTCGTGAAAACCGGGGAAACAGGTGGCCCGGCGGCCCGACAGAATCCCGGTACCCCCCAAAACCACCGCCGGGGCGGCACAGATTGCCGCCACCAGCCCGCCCTCCTGGTAAACCCGCCGGATGAGCTTGGCCGCCTCGGGGTTTTCGGCAATATTTGATGCCCCGGGCATTCCCCCGGGGATGACTACTCCGTCTATCTTATCCGGCGCCTCGGACAGGGTACCGTCACAGAGGAGAGTGATTCCGTGAGATCCTGTTACCTCCCGGCTCGCCAGCCCGGCGGCAAAAACCTCGATTCCCGCCCGGCGGAGAAAATCCAGGGGGGTAACCGCTTCCACCTCTTCAAAGCCCGGGGCCACGATTATGATTACCTTTTTCATTTATTCCTCCTCTCAGAATCCTCACTCAGCCGTTCGTAGGCCGACAGGATCAGTTTTTCCGTATCCTCCCACCCCAGGCATGGGTCGGTGATGGATACGCCGTATTCTAACTTTCCGCGGTCCGGGGAAATCTTCTGACACCCCTGGTTCAGATTACTTTCAAGCATAAACCCCACCAAGGAATTCCGGCCGTACACCCGCTGGTCCACCACGGAGCGGAGAACCCTTTCCTGCCGGTGGGGATCTTTTCCGGAATTGGCATGGCTGCAGTCGACGATGATGGCAGGATTCAGCCCCAGAGCTTCCATGCTTTTTTCGGCGGTTTCCACGTACTCTTCGTAGTAGTTGGGGCCCTGATGCCCCCCCCGGAGGATCATGTGAACCGATCGGTTGCCGGCGGTATTGAGAATACAAGTCTGCCCGTTTTTATCAATACCGAGAAAGCTGTGGGGATGCATGGCCGATTCCAAGGCGTTGATGGCGGTGGTGATGTTCCCGTCGGTGCCGTTTTTGAACCCCACGGGAGTCGATAGTCCGCTGGCCATGTTCCGGTGGGTCTGACTCTCGGTGGTTCGGGCCCCTATGGCGGCCCAGGAGAGAAGCGAAGAAAGGTACTGAGGAATGATGGTATCTAAAACCTCGGTAGCCACGGATAGCTTTCTATCGGTGATTTCATGAAGGAGCTTTCGAGCCACCTTGAGACCGTCCTCGATGGCGTAACTGCCGTCGAGATGAGGATCTGTGATCAGACCCCGCCAGCCGATGGTGGTTCGGGGTTTCTCAAAATAAACCCGCATGACCAGGTAAAGACGGTCCTCCACCCGGCGGTGAAGATCCGCCAATTTATCGGCGTATTCCAGGGCCGCCGCCTCGTCATGGATGGAGCAGGGTCCCACGATACCGAGCATCCGGGAATCCCGTCCTTCCAGAATATCTATGATGTTTTTCCTACCCTCCGCCACCGTCTCGGCGGCCTTCTCACTGATGGGAAATAGCTCATCCAGCTGGGCGGGGGTTATGATGGGGGCGGAGTTGAGGATCCGTAGGTTGTCAATCTGTTTCATACAGCCAAGATAGCTTTAATTTGCGGTTCTTTCAAGGAGGAACAGCCCCGCTGCAGAGATGCTATAAAATCTCCGGCGGCGACATGAGCCCCTTGGGACAGATCTCCACCCGGCCGGGCCAGGTAAGGTTCCGGTCAAGATGTTCCTGAACCACCTCAGGGTCGTTATTTGTCCCGGAGAGGTGACAGAGATAGACCCTCTGCAGCCGCAGCCCCTTCGCCTGCCCCACCTGATTAAGAAAAGCCACCGCCGCATGGTTGGAAAGATGGCCCTGGTCCGAGGCAATCCGGCGCTGAAGAAAAACGGGATAGGGGCCCCGCTCCAGCATTTCAGGACAGTAGTTGGACTCCAGGAAGAGAATATCCGAATGAACCGCACAGGAGGCCATCTGCCGGGTCACCACCCCCGTATCGGTGATAACACAGAAACGGCGGCCCTCCAGTTCAAAGGCGTAGCTGAGGGAATGAAGGGCATCGTGGCTCGTTTCGAAGGGGTAGAGGCTCAAGGGGCCCAGCCGGAGGGTTTCGCCGGGGACCACGGGAATTTGCCCCGGGAGAGATCCTTTAAGGAAGGGCATGAGATCCAGGTCATGATGCCTTACCACGGGAATCCCAAGCTGCCGGGAAAGCACCTCCACCCCCTTGAGGTGATCCGAATGGGTATGGGTCAAAAGGATGTAACGAATCGAAGAAAGGTCAAAGCCCCCCGCCTGAACCCGGCGGATTAACTCCCGGGCGGAAAAACCGTTGTCCACGATGAAAGAGAACCCCCCGGTTTGAAAAATGTAGGCGTTGGCGGAAGATCCGCTGCCCAAGACGGCATACCGGACCACCCTAGCTCCTCAACCAGCTTTCCCAGGTATCGGGGGCATAACCGACGGTAACCTCCCGGCCGTTTCTCACCACCGGGGTTCGCATTAAACCGGGATCCTCTAAGAGTTCTTCCCGGAGATCAAAGCTCATATAAGCCATACCCCTCTTCTTGTAAGAAGGACTGTGGGGGTCCAAAAGATCCTCCCCCTCCACCCTGAGAAGGATGTTATCCAATTCTCCCGGGCTCAGGGCCCGCTGATTCAGATCCATCAAATGAAAATTTACCCCCCGTTCTTTAAAAAACCGGGTGGCCTTCTGGGTGTCCTTGCATTTCTTGGTGCCGATTATCTGAATATTCATGCGGGCC
>CAYYNJ010000116.1:2437-3935 GCA_964472775.1 uncultured Spirochaetaceae bacterium | reverse complement strand
GGATCGGCCGAGCCTGGCCAGGGGAAACGGTTCGGCTTGCTCATTCCCGGAGAAAAACAGAATTAGTCCTTGCGTCTTCCAAGGTGTACCCTATAATTAATAAGGGCGGAGGCTCCTGCCCTTGAAACTCTATTTAAGGAAGGGTCATGTTTATTAATAAAGTTATCAACAAAATATACAGAAACGAATCAAAAACCATTAGAGAGAAGGCGGTAACCCTCTTTCTTATCAATTCCTTTCTGGGCTTATTTTTCCTCCTTTTTGCGGTAATCCGTTTTTCCCGGGGAGATTTTTTGGTGGGCGGCGCCGAGGCGGCGGTAACCCTTATCCTGATCGTCAACATCCTGATTCTGCTCAAAGGCTGGTACCGTACCTGCAGCAACCTCAGCATTCTCCTCTTTATCGGCGCCGCCTTTGGCATCTTCCTCATCCAGGAACACACCCGGATGAAGGATCTCTACATCTTTTCAACCTATATTATTTCGGTGATCTCCGTGGCGCCCCTGCTTTCCTATAAACTCTATCAGATGATCCTGGTGGCGGTCTCCGGTGTGTTGGGTCAGGCCTTTTTCTTTCTTTTTTTCTTTGCCCCTCTGGCACGGGCGTCGGGAGATTCCGGAGCGGTGGGGGATTTTGTCATTTCCATCTCTTTTCTTCTCATGGCCTCAACCTTCGCCTGTATGGTGTTCAGAATCCAGCTGAAAACCATCGATGCCGTGAATGAGTAGAAAAGCAAGGCCGAGGGCAACTACAAAAAACTCAATACCCTGGTTGATTCTATGAAAAATAGTTTCAACGTGGGGGAAAGACTCCTGGGAGCGGCGGAAACCACCAGCCGGGAGAGTTCTCAAATCGCCTCTGATTTAGACGAGCTGGACCGCATTGCCCGGCACCTTCTTGAATCCACCGAACATGCCGCAGAGGCGAATCGGGAGATAGAACGGTCTGAAACCACCGTAAAAGTAAACATGAACAGCCAGACCGATGCGATAAATCAATCTTCCAGTGCGGTTCAGCAGATAGTGTCCCAGATCGATACGATCCGCCGGTCAACCTCGGATAAACTCAAGATGCTCGACGATCTGACCAGCTCATCCCGGGAAGGAGCGGAAAAACTGGAAGCCTCCCTGGCAACGGTGAATAAACTCGCCCTCTCCTCATCGGAGATTCTGGACGTCATCGAGGTGATTGAACAAATCTCCGACAGTACCAACATCCTGGCCATGAACGCCGCCATCGAAGCGGCCCATGCCGGAGAGGCGGGACGGGGTTTTGCCGTGGTGGCCGAAGAAATCCGGAAATTAGCGGAAGAAACCGGCCAGAATTCCGGAGCGATCAAAAAGAGTATCGCCGACACCAACCTGCACTTGCAGGAGTCGGACCAGGCTTCCCGGGAGATGAGCCGGGTTTTTGAACACATCATTAGTCTGATCGAAGCGGTGGGTATTTCTCTAAGGGAGGTGGCCGCAGGCATGGAAGAACTCATGACCGGCACATC
>CAYYNJ010000116.1:0-2427 GCA_964472775.1 uncultured Spirochaetaceae bacterium | reverse complement strand
TCGCGGACGACGAGACGATCCGGCCCGGCGCCTCGGTGGAAAACCTGCTGGCCACCAACCAACAGGTGGGAGACTCCCTCCGCGACATGGAAGAAGATCTCAAGACAGGAGTGGCCAGCGTTGACGACATTAGAAAAGCGGCGGCCACCACCCGGGATCATATTTTAATCCTTTCGGAACTGGGCCGGAGCATCGTTGCCCAATCCTCCGGTCTCAAAACCATGGGGGCGGAAAACGTAGAGAATGTCGAAAGGCTCACCGCGCATCTGGAGGAGCTTAAGGCCTAGCCCCCCCCGGGGGGGGGTCGGGCACAGAAAAAAAAAACGCACACAACCGAAACGGCTTTGCTTGCCTGTCCGGGCCTGGCCCCTTATACTGGGAACCATGAGCAAACCATACCAGCGCCCCTCATGGGACGAGTATTTTATGGAAGTGGCGGATGCCATCAGTAAAAGAGCCACCTGTGACCGGGGCCGCAGCGGCTGCGTCATCGCCCGGGATAAACAGCTGCTGGTGACAGGATACGTGGGATCCCCCGCAGGGCTGCCCCACTGCGACGAAGTGGGGCACCAGTTTAAAACCACCGTCCATGAAGACGGCCACACCAGCCAGCACTGCGTCCGCACCGTCCATGCGGAGCAGAATGCCATCTGCCAGGCTGCCCGCCTGGGGGTCAGCATCCAGGGAGCCACCCTCTACTGCCGGATGACTCCGTGCCGCACCTGCGCCATGCTCATCATCAACTGCGGTATTGTCAGGGTGGTGTGTGAAAAAAGGTACCACGCCGGAAAAGAATCAGAAGAGATGTTCACCGCCGCCGGAGTTTCCCTGGAATATGTCTCTGAAGAAACCCTTCATTACGAGGACCAATGATGAACCCGACCCTAAAAACCGTATTTAACCGGCGTTCCGTCCGGGCCTACAGCGACCGTCCGGTGGAACCGGAGAACAAACAGCTTATTATTGATGCCGCCCGCCGGGCCCCCACGGCGGGCAACCAGCAGCTTTACAGCATCATCGATGTCACCCGGCAGGAAATTAAGGATCAGCTGGCGGTTTCCTGCGATAACCAGCCCTTCATCGCTAAGGCGCCGCTGCTGTTGTTGTTTTTAGCCGATTTTTCCAAAACCTTCCGCCTCTTTCTCGCCTCCGGTGCGGAGGATTACTGCCGCCGGAACGGCTTGACCATGAAATATCCCGGTGCGGCGGAACTGCTTCTCAGCCTCGATGATGCCCTCATCGCCGCCCAGAATTCCGTGGTGGCCGCCGAATCTCTCGGCATCGGCACCTGTTACATCGGCGACATTATGGAAAACTGGGAGTTTCACCGGGACCTTTTCGGGTTACCCGAATTCGTTTTTCCCGCGGCGCTGGTCTGCTACGGATACCCCAAGGGAGCGGCGGTGGACTCGGGAGAAGGGTTGAGTCCCCGGTTCGATGAAAAAGCCATGGTCTTCACCGACCGGTACCGACAATTAACCGATGAAGACCTGCTTGAAATGGTGGCACCCCTGGAGAAGAAGTACCACCGGGGGGGGAATTTCCACGGTAACGCCGAAAACATCGGTCAAGACATCTTCGGCCGAAAGTATATGAGCGATTTTTCCCGGGAAATGGAGAGATCGATCCGGGAAGCCCTTAAAAGCTGGAACGGAAGTCTGCCCGGAGAGGGCGGCTAAATGGGTTTCTTACCGGGGAATAGGATGACCCGACTCCCCTTCAAGGAAGTTCGGGCATAAAGGGAATTCCCAGCCAATGGGCGGGATCGGCCATATCCGCCGCTATTAATCCCAGATCAACCTCGTAGGTTGTTTCCGCCACCAGGTATTTCTTATCCTGCCATTCAAACCGGGCTCCCTGCCCTTCCACATCCACCGCGGCCATGGCGTGACCATAGGTATCGCTCACCATCAAAATGGCATCGATGCCGTAATGCTTCAAGAGAATCACATAGAGAAGCCCCAGGGAATCGCAGTCGCCGGCACCGTTGTAAAGAGAGTCCAGAGGGGTGGATAGGTCTTCCAAGCCGCCGGTACGGGCGTAGGAGAACCCCTGAATCCACGTAAGCAGGGTGGAGGCGGTAAGATAAGGATCCTGCCGGGGTGAAACACCGGCCATCACCAGGGCTCTGTACAAACTGTCCACCTTTCGATAGTTATCCCGATAGAGGATGCGGTAAAATCTCTGCCAGGCATCGGTATCTTCGGGGGTATAGGCGGCCAAAACCTGGGCTTCCCGCTCCAGGGTGACCCGGGAAGCCTCCCCTTCGGCATCGGTGGTATAGACCTGAACCTCCCCGTCCAGAAAAGGCACTTCAAAGCCGTACTCCTGGGAATCCTGTGCGGTGGCGGCGTAGAATTGACTCACCGGTCCCGGGCTCAACAGGGACTGCTGATCGACGGAGAAAGAGTCCAGCGCCGACAGAAG
>CAYYNJ010000115.1:0-8601 GCA_964472775.1 uncultured Spirochaetaceae bacterium | reverse complement strand
CCGACGGTGATGCGCTTGATCTCCCAAGGGCTTTTCTCTTCAAAGATTCGTCTTTCGTTTATCTCGAAGTTGGTGGTTTTCGAGTTGTTGCTGTACTCCCCCACCAGTCCGTCCAGGTCCTTGTAGGCCGGAGGGGTCTGCCCTTCCTGCCCCGGAGGACCCTCGGGATTAAAGCCGGTGCCCCGGTACTGCTCGTCCACGGCCTGTTCAGACCTGACCACGTTGGGAATCACTTCGGTCTCATCGAAGGGGGTCCGGGGATTATCCTGAATCATGGTGATGGGAAAAAATTCATCGGTTTCCACCGTCTTGGCTCCCAGGTCCAAGTCGATTTCAACCTTCAAAATTCGAACCCGGTCTTCACCGAAGATCGATTTCAACTCACCCAAAATTTCTTTCTTGTACTGAGACTCCAGGGCTTCCTTTTGGGTAATCTGCCTTTTGGTCAGTTCGAGCCGGTCAAAATCTTCCAGTCCTTCGAAGTCGTTGAGCAGATTGCCCCTTTGATCGGTGATGACGATGTTCTCATCATCCAACCCCTGGATGGCGAACTTGACCAATTTTACGATGCCCTCGATCTTCTTCCGGTTGGTGAGAATATCCGATCCGGGACGGGGGGTTACGATAACCGAGGCGGTCACCGGATCCTGATCCTCCTGAAAGAGGGTGGTCTCCGGCAGCACCAGGGTAACCTCGGCTCTGTCCACATCCTCAATGGCCTCGATGTGTTCTTTGAGATTCCGGGTGATGGCCTGCCTCAGGTTGACTTCCCGTTCAAAATCGGTGACGGTCCAGCGGTCCATCTTGAAGATGTCCCAAGGGCTGGTACCGGAGGGAATCAGATCTTCCCGGGCCAGAAGAGAAACCATCCGCTGGGCGGTCCGCTGATCCTTCACGAGGACACGGTAGTCTTCGGTAACCACATGTTCCACCCCTTCTTCATCGAGGCGGAAGGTGATTTTACTCAACATTTCCGGATCGCTAATTCCGGAAGTGAGCAACGGCACCATATTCGGGGTGGAGCTGAAGCTGGCAAGAAAGATAAGTCCCGCCAGGGCGACGCCGATTATCGAGATAAAGATGATCTTTTGAACCAAGGTCCACTTTCCCCACAGGGCTTTGACCTTGGATAAGACCTTTTTAAACCATTCGTTCATATCCCCTCCCAAGTAATACGAATATGGTAAAAAGGATGATGGAATTAACCTTCTGCGAAGGTTAATTCTGGGAGATTCGCAGTGCGAATCTCCAGGAGCCGCAACACATCATATTATAGCATGATACGACTTTCCATCATCGCAGATTAATTATTTCCCTGTATGACTGCAGGGCACCGTCTACGACGGCTTTGGTTATCTGAAGCGCCATGTTTGCTTTCTGCATGGCGATGGTTACATCGTGGGAATCGACACTATCGGGATCGGTGATAAACGCCTGATTTAGGGCAAAACTCTCCTGCTGCAGGTTGTTTACCTGGTTGACCCCGGAAGTTACAATCTTCCCTAAAACGGTTCCGAAAGAATCGCCCTCCACTTCCGCCGGTTTTCCCCCGGGACCCAGATGCTTGCTGTTGGTAAGGTTAAGGGGAACCATGTCGCCCAAAGCCTGGTTAGGATTTAAAAAAGCCATGATTAACCTCTAATTTCCAAAGATTTCATAAACATACTGGTGGATCCTTCGATGAGAGCGATATTAGCCTCGTAGGACCGGGAGGCGGAAATCATATCCACCATTTCATTGACCACATTGACGTTGGGCATCTCCACGTATCCCGCCTTCGGTCCGGTCTTGATGGCGTCGGGATGGGTGGGGTCGTAAACCAACCGCAGTTCCGCATCCAGATCTTTCTCCACCGAGACAATCCGCACCCCCTCCCCTATTCCGTTGTCCAGGGCGGCAGGAAGAAAGGGACTCTTCCAGTATGGCTGGGACACCCGGGGCCGGAAGACCACACGGCTCCGGCGGAAGGCGCCCCCCTCGGGGGTACGGGTCGTATCGGCGTTGGCGATGTTGTCGGAAATCACATCAAGCCGGGTCCGCTGGGCACTCAGGCCCGAAGCGGCAATATTGATACTGCTAAAAAGTCCCATCTATCATCACCCCTTTACCGGACCACCAGCGAAATCTGCTGGAACTGGTTCTGCACCGCCGAGGCCATCAGGTTATAAGCCAGCTGGTTCTGCAGCGCCGTCATGCTTTCGGTTTCCACATCCACATTATTACCGTTGTTTTTGGAGGTGGACAGATAATCAAGCACCTTCCGGGGCTGGACATCCTGCCAGTTTTGGGGGCGGTTAAAAGGAATATGCCGCCGGTCGGTCAGGGCCCCTTCCATGGTGCGGTGATTTTCCGAATCCAAGGCTCTTTTGAGCTCCGATTCAAAACTGATATCGCTCCGCTTGAAGTTGGGAGTATCCGAATTAGCCAGGTTATCTGCGATGGTCCGCCGCCGGAGGATGCTGACATCCATACTCCGCTGCAGAATCTCCAGGCTTTTTCCAAAATTACTGTCGGTAAACATTCCTTTCTCCGCTCCTAAACTGTCTCTACTTTCATGGTCGGCGGTTTTTCCGCCGCGGCTTAGCGGAACTTTCACCGCCCCGCCCATGCTTATCCCATCCTTAAAGGATGTAACGGGACAAATCTTGATCCTGAACGATCTCACCCAGCCTTTGATCCACGTATTCGGGGGTAATATCGATGGTTTCCCCCTGCCGGTCCGGCGCCTCGAAGGAAATTTCCTCAAGCAGAAGCTCCATGATGGTATGGAGTCTCCGGGCGCCGATGTTCTCGGACCGCTTGTTTACCTCTGCGGCTATCTCGGAAAGCTTCCGGGTCGCTTCGGGGGTAAAATTCAAGGTCACATCCTCGGTCTTTAAAAGCGCTTCGTACTGGGTGATCAAGGCGTTCTGAGGCTGGGTCAGGATTTTTTCAAAATCATCGCTGGTGAGATCCTGCAGCTCCACCCGGATGGGAAACCTTCCCTGCAGCTCGGGAATAAGATCCGAAGGTTTGCTCATATGAAAGGCCCCGGCGGCGATGAACAGCATATGAGAAGTATCCACCATGCCGTATTTGGTATTCACCGTGGATCCTTCCACGATGGGTAAAATATCCCTCTGAACCCCTTCCCGGGAAACATCCACCCCGCCCCGGCCCTCTTTCACGGCGATTTTATCAATCTCATCGATAAAGATGATGCCCATGTCTTCAGCCCTGGTCCGGGCTATCTCGTTGACCTTATCGGGATCGATCAGTTTTTCCATCTCTTCCGCCAGCAGGATCTCCCGGGCTTCCTTGATGGTAACCTTCTTCTTCTTTTTCTTCTGACCGAAGAGTCCCCCCAGGCCGCCCATGTTGATCCCCATCTCCTCGATGTTGCTGCCGGAAAAAATCTGCATGGTGGGCAACCCGGACTGACTGATCTCCACTTCCACGGTCCGGTCATCCAGTACGCCCCGGCGCAGCATATCCTTGAATTTTTCCCGGGTCTGGGATTCTTCCGAGACCGTCACGCCCTTTTCTTCCGGGTCCGCAGGAGCGGGGGAAGGCCGAAAGCTGAATCCCGGGCCCTTTTGTTCCTTATTTTTGTCGCCGGGAAGAAGCAGGTCCAGCAACGCCTCTTCGGCCCGCTTTTCCGCCTCCACCTTGACCTCTTCGTTCATCTCCTGCCGAACCAGCGAAACCGAGGCGCTCATCAGATCCCGGACCATGGATTCCACGTCCCGTCCCACATACCCCACCTCGGTAAATTTGGTGGCCTCCACCTTCAGAAAGGGGGCGCCGCAGAGACGGCTGAGACGCCGGGCGATTTCGGTCTTCCCGACTCCGGTGGGGCCGATCATGATGATATTTTTCGGCGCCACCTCATCCCGCAATTCCGGGGTCAGTTTCTGCCGCCGGGTACGGTTTCGGAGGGCTATGGCCACCGCCTTCTTGGCGGGGGTCTGGCCGATGATGTATTTATCCAGCTCCCGGACGATCTCCCGGGGAGTCAGGTTGTCAAGGTCTCGGGTCATTGAACTTCCTCCACGATGATGTTGTCGTTGGTGTAGATGCAGATCCGGGCGGCGATACCCAGGGATTTCCGGGCCACTTCGGCGGCGGAGAGTTCCTGGTTTTCCATAAACGCCAGGGCGGCGGCGTAGGCGTAGTTGCCCCCGGAGCCTATGGCAATAACACCGGTTTCGGGCTCCACCACATCGCCGGTGCCGGAGATAAGCAGGATTTTTTCTTTACTCGCCACCAGCAGCATGGCCTCCAGCTTCTGGAGCATCCGGTCGGTGCGCCACTCCTTGGCTAGTTCCACGGCGGAACGGGTAATGTCTCCGTTATATTCATTCACCTTGGCTTCAAATCTTTCGAATAGAGTGAAGGCATCGGCGGTGGCACCGGCAAAGCCGATGACTATCTTTCCGTCATTCAAGGTGCGGACCTTCCGGGCGTTGCCCTTCATGGTGGTATTTCCCAGGGTCACCTGGCCGTCTCCGGCCATGGCAACCGCTCCGTCTTTCATCACCGCCAGAATGGTGGTGGCATGCATGGTCATATCGTTCTCTCTCGTCATCTCTTCTCCCTCCCATGGGGGTGGGCACTGCGGTGTATCTGCTTCAGCGCCTCGATGCCCAGATGGGTATAGATCTGGGTGGTGGACATACTGGCGTGTCCCAGCATCTCCTGAACCTCCCGAATCTCCGCACCGCCGTCTAAAAGGTCGGTGGCGAAACTGTGGCGGAAGGTGTGGGGGTGAAGGGTTCCTCCCAGGCCTAGCCGCCGGGCGTGCTTTTCTAAAATCAACGCCGCCCCCCGGGTGGTAAGACGCCCCCCCTTCTGATTCAAGAAGAGCGCCTGTTCATCGGTCTCCCGGCAGACCCGGGGGGTTCGCAGGGGCAGATAGTTTTTTAAGGCTTCCCTGGCGGGGCCCCCTAAAAAGACAATCCTCTCCTTCGATCCCTTCCCTTTCACCTTAACCCGGTCTCCGGCGATGTGGGACACATTGACCCCCACCGCCTCGGAAATCCGGCACCCCGTGGAATAGAGGAATTCCACCAGCAGCCGGTCCCGGCGGCCGGAGAAATCCTCCCCCGCAAGGCCCTCCAAAAGCTGTTCCAGCTCCTGCCGGTGCAGCACCCGGGGGAGCCGGCGGCCCGCCTTAACCCCTTCCAGGGCATCAAACGGATTGGCCGCCACGGCCTCCATGCGCCACTGATAGCGGTAAAACCGGCGCACCGCCGAGAGGGTCCGATTCAGGGACGCCGGTGCGCCTCCCTCCTCCCCTAAAAAAGAACCGAAGGCCCGGGCCTCCCTCTGGTCCAGCCGGTGCCACTCCAGCTCCTCCCGACCGAGAAAGCGGCCGAACTTCTCCAGATCCGACCGGTAGGCCCGGAGGGTGGCGGGCGATACCATCCTGACCCCCTCTAAATAGTCCAGATAAGAAGAGGCCGCCTCGGAAAAACTCTGCCTATTCGTCTTCAGCCTCCTCCTCTTCATGGGGGATATTCTGAAAACTGCAGTCGGGGTTGATGCACGCCTTGTGGTTTCCCCGTTTCTTGTCTTCCTTCTCCACCAGAAACCATCCGCAGCCGGGACATTGGGCATTGGTGGGCTTGAAATGGGTAATGAAATTACACTCAGGATAATTGGTGCAGCCGTAAAATTCCTTACCCCGGCTGCCCTGCTTTTTCCGCGCCACAATCTTGCCGTCGCAATCCGGCAGGGGGCAGTCCGCCAGGGGAATCGGCTTGGTGTTGCGGCATTCGGGGAATCCGCTGCAGGCCATGAAAAACCCGAACCGGCCCAGTTTCTTCAGCATGGGGCGGCCGCATTTATCACAAACCTCGTCGGTTTCCTCATCCAAAACTCCCTTGATCGACTCCAGGGTTTCATTGACGTGTTCTACCCGGGCGATGAAGGGGTCGTAAAACTCTTTGACCATGTGGCGCCAGGGGATATGGTCCTCTTCAACACCATCGAGCTGTTTTTCCAGATTGGCGGTAAAACTGGAGTCCAGAATATTGGGAAACTGGCTGGCCAGCATGTCGGAAATGATCCGGCCCAACTCGGTGGGCATGAGCTGTTTACTCCGGCGGACCACATAGTACCGGTCCAGCAGAACCGAAATGATGGGGGCGTAGGTGGAAGGTCTTCCAATCCCCAGCTCCTCCAAGGTTTTTACGATACTGGCATCGGTAAACCGGGCCGGGCCGGAGGTATAATGCTGCTCCGGATCAAAACCGGTGGAGGAAACCATCTCATCCTGGGCCAGGGAAGGCAGCTTTGTCCCCTTCTCCTTGGATTTCAAGAGCTTCTGCACTTTCTGAAAACCCTTCTCCACCACCGTGGTGGCGCTGGCCCGAAAGAGGGCTTCTCCCACCTCAAAATCCACCGAAATGGTCTTCGAAACCGCATTGGTCATCTGAGACGAAACAAACCGTTCCCAAATGATGGTGTAGAGCTTAAGCTGGTCACGGTTGAGAAAGTCTTTCATATCCGCCGGAGTATTGGCGGTGTAAGTAGGTCTGATCGCTTCGTGGGCATCCTGGGCCCCCTTCTTCAGGGAATAGGAGAGGGGCTCCGGGGGCATTTCTTTGGGATACTCCTTCTGAAGATAGGCCCTCACATCTTCCAGGGCCTGGTTTGACACCCTGGTTGAATCGGTTCTCATGTAGGTGATAAGACCCACCCGGCCGGAACCGATGCTGATTCCTTCATAGAGCTGCTGGGCGATCTGCATGGTTTTGCGGGAGGTGAATCCCAGGCGGTTGGCCGCATCCTGCTGCAGCTTTGAGGTGGTATAGGGAGCTTTCGGTTTGGACTGTTTTTCGGTTTCCTTGATCTGAGAAACCCGGCAGGGCAGGTCTTCCAGGGTTTTCATCAGCCCTTCCACCTGCTCCTGGTTCTTAAGGGAGGCCTTTTCTCCGGCTAATTGAATCAGCTGGGCGGTGAAGGCGGTTTTTCCTTTTTCTAACAGGATGTCCAGGGTCCAGTACTCCTCGGGGATGAAGGTCTCCACTTCTTTCTCCCGCTCACAGATAAGCCGGAGAGCCACGGACTGAACCCGGCCGGCGGACAGGCCGTTTTTCACCTTTTTCCAGAGCAGGGGACTCAGATTGTATCCCACCAGCCGGTCAAGGACGCGGCGAGCCTTCTGGGCATTCACCTTGGCTTCGTCGATCTGCATGGGATGGTCCACCGCATCCTTGATGGCCGAAGGGGTGATCTCATTGAACACGATCCGTTCAATCTTGAGCTTATCATTCTTTTTCAGCAGGGAGTTCCGGAGGTGGTAGGAGATGGCTTCCCCTTCCCGGTCATTATCCGAAGCCAGCAGCACATGGCCGGTTTTATTGGCCTTGGTCTGAAGCTCTTTCAGGATCTTTGCCTTTCCCCGGACGGTGATATACTCGGGTTCAAAATCGTTTTCCACATCGATGGCGATACGGCTTTTAGGCAGATCTATCAGATGTCCCATGGAGGCGGAAACGGTGTAGCCGCCGCCTAGATAACGTTCAATGGTCTTAGCTTTAGCGGGTGACTCAACCACCAGCAGGGTATGCGGTTTCATTTCGTATTCTCCTACAGTTCAGGCGTAATACTCAGGATGCTCGATCTCTCCTGAACAGTTCCCCTTGAAATTTTACAGACCGTCCCGACAACTCATCATCCATGAGCTGGGCCAAATAAGCGCCGGCGGCGGTTCCGTCTATCATCGTATCTCCGCCCACGGGCAGAGCCTTATCCATGTTTCCGAAGGCTTCTCCACTCCAGGGTAGGGCGCCTTCCCGAAGGTAGTTCCGCCCCCCCTCTCCGGCGGGGCTTTCCAGGCAGAGGGGGTGAACCATGAGCTCCCTCCCCTGCTCCAGGGCAAAATCTCCGGTAATCAGCGCCCCGGATTTCTTCGGAGCCTCCACAATAACCACCCAGCGGGACAAGCCGCTGATGATCCTGTTCCGGGCGGGAAAATGGAACTTCAACGGCGGGGTTCCCGGGGGGTATTCCCCGAAAAAACAGCCCCCCGATTCCAGGATGGCCCGGCCTTCGCCCCGGTTCTCCCAGGGATAGATCTGCTCCAACCCCCCGGCCATCACCGCCACGGTGCGGCCGCCTCCCTGCCGGTTTCCCCGGTGGGCCGCCGCGTCGATTCCCCTGGCCAGACCGGATACCACCGGTATTCCCCGCTGGCCTAAAAGAAAACCGATCCTAAACGCCTCTTTCCGGCCCTCTCCGGTGGGAAATCTCGTCCCCACCACTCCCACCGCCGGGGTATCCCAAACAGGGAGGGTGCCCCGGTAAAAAAGCAGAAACGGGGGATCGTAGATTTCCCTCAGCTGGGGCGGATAATGCCGGGACCAGTGGGTTAATATCCCCAGATCTTCGGCTTCACACCGCCTTAAATCACCCTCCGCCTCTGAAACGGCGGCTTCCGGTTTCCACGGTCCCGGCAGCCGGCGGCCCGTCAAAGCCTCCATATCCCGGCGGGAAAACTTTAAAAGATCCTCCACCCCGGAACAGCACTCAAACACCAGGAGCCGCTCGCTTCCCCTCAGTCTATAAGGCTGAGCTGTGAAGGGG
This sequence comes from uncultured Spirochaetaceae bacterium, assembly GCA_964472775.1. Classification (GTDB taxonomy): domain Bacteria; phylum Spirochaetota; class Spirochaetia; order UBA9216; family UBA9216; genus CAYYNJ01. The sequence continues at coordinate 30 of CAYYNJ010000115.1, read as the reverse complement.
ATCGAAAAACAAGTAGAGAAGTCTCCGATT
>CAYYNJ010000114.1:2354-8639 GCA_964472775.1 uncultured Spirochaetaceae bacterium | reverse complement strand
GAGCGGGAGGTGTTCGCCTCCCGGGTGAATACGGTGAATCCCTCGGCCACCATCATGAACATCAACGGACTCACCGGCCAGGGCAGCTACGAACTATCCACCCTGCTGTACGACGAGAAGGATCAGGTGGATACCCTGGTGGGGAAGACCCTGCGGTTTTCCATGCCCTCGGCCCTCTGTTCCTACTGCCTCGGCGAGACCCGGATAGGGGAGAGCTTTCAGATGGGGAATGTTCGAAAAATGAACCTGGAAGGAGGGGCCTAGGATGGCGGTGACCCATGAAGAACTGAAGGAAAAGCCCGTGGGGGATCTTCTGCGGGAGTATCCCTTCATCGACGCTTTTTTTACCAATAATGCGGTGGATGTGCGGGGCCGGGAAGAGGCGCCCCTGGGGGAACTCTTTGCCCACCTGGACGAACAGGAGCTGGAAGACCGGGCCTTGAACCCCGACGCCCTGCCGGGACAGCTGGCGGAGTATATCAACCAGATGCTCTCTTTTCTGGGAGAGGAGGCGCCCATCCGGTCCCTCACCATCCTTCCGGGTACCGACAAGTCGGGGAACCCCGAGGGATTTGACGAGCTCCTCATCGAGACGGGCCAGGTGGTCTCCATCGTGGGGCCCACGGGTTCGGGGAAAAGCCGGCTTTTGGGTGACATCGAATGGGTGGCCCAGGCGGATACGCCCACCTCCCGGCGCATTTTGATCGACGGTGAGGTGCCCGACAAGAGTTGGCGTTTCTCCTCGTCCAAAAAGCTGGTGGCCCAGCTTTCTCAAAATATGAACTTTGTGATGGATCTTTCGGTGCGGGAGTTCGTGGAGCTTCACGCCGAAAGCCGGATGGTGGAAGACCGGGACCGGGTGGTGGACCGGATCATCGCCGGGGCCAACGACCTGGCGGGGGAGCCTTTTACCCCCGAAACTCCCATCACCTCCTTGAGCGGCGGCCAGTCCCGGGCCTGGATGATTGCTGATACGTCCATTTTGAGCCGGTCGCCCATCATCCTCATCGATGAGATTGAAAACGCCGGCATCGACCGGAAACGGGCCCTGGATCTGCTTTTGGCGGAGGACAAGATCGTCCTCATGGCCACCCACGACCCCATCCTGGCCCTGATGGGGGACCGGCGGATCGTCATTAAAAACGGCGGCATCGCCAAGGTCATTGAGACCAGTGATGAAGAAAGATCCATCCTGTCCCGGCTGGAAGAGCTGGACCGGACCCTCCTGGGATACCGGACCCGGCTGCGCCGGGGAGACAGCTTAATTGAAGAAGGAGACGAGTAATGCACGAAGGATGCAGCGGAAGCTTTGAAAACGGCCGCCAGGTGGTGGATAAGGTCAGGATGATGGGGTTTGACCGGCAGTTCATGCCTGTTCCCCTGGATGTAACCTGCGGCGGCTGCGGCGAGGTTTTCACCATGGAAACTTTTGAAGGGGCGTGCCCCTCCTGCCGGACCGTCCACGGGGTTACTCCGTGCCACGCCTTTGATCCCGACAACGTTCAGGCCGCCGGGGTGGATTATTAATTTAAAAGGAGACACTCCTTTTGAATAACTGTTGAACTTGCCCTGCCTCCCCCTTATACTTTAAGGATAGCTAGGGGGCACGGCAGTTTTGAATATGCGGGCAGAATCATACATCGAATGGGAGGGCGGCTCCGCCAATGCCAGGCTGGAGAAGCGGTGTACCTTTCTTCTTCAGCTCTGTCAATTTGCCCTGGATAAAGAAGGGGTGGATATTTTCCCATGCCGGGATTATCTGCGGGATCTCTACATCGAGGCCACCGGTATGGAAGAGTACATCGACAGCTGCGGGGCCCAGAAAAACCATGTTTGGTATAGCTACCGGGAAGGGGTGGCGGCGGTTAAGATGTTTTCCCATGTCTACTACGACCTTCTCCACATCCAGGATGCCACTCCTTATTATAGCCTGCTTTCGGTGCCCGGCGATTTTGCCGGGGAAACCCGGGCGGCCCTCAAGGTTTTCCGAAGATCCATCATTTCCGCCGCCCGGACCCTGCTGACCAGGGCTAATTCCTGTCTGCTCATTCAAGACGGGGTTACTTCCGCGGTGGACAACTGCTACGAAGAGGAGTTTGCGGTCCGGCTGCCCGCAGACCGTCCGGTGCGTCATGTGGACAGTCCGGGAAAGACGGTGGTCTACCTGGCCACCAAGTTTCTGAATCTGGCGGAGGAGCCCGATGTAAGGGAGGTTCTTCAGCAGCGGGCCGGGGGCACCTACGAAAACCTGGTTCCCACCAGGGTCAACGAAGAACTGCTCAGGCTGGTGGAGGCGCGGTTTCATAACCTTCAGTCCCGTTATGATACCCGAATCGCCGAGTCTGACATCGAAATGCAGGACCGGAACCTGTTGGTTCTGCGGGGCCACATCAGCATCATCTACCACCTTACTGAAATCGCCACCAACCTGACCCACTTCTACGAACGCCACATGTACCGCCACCGGAAGGTGGATAAAGAGAAGATCCAGGATCCCATCACCCCCGAAGACCTGTTCAAGATCCTCTTCGAGTTTGTTCTCAGCTACGCCGCCCGGTATCTTGATTCCTCGGTACAGCTCTGTCGGGAAATGATCCAGAGCTACGCCGAAGAGGGCACCATTGCGGTCCCTATCCCCAATTACCGGGGTTTCCATGTTCGTCCTTCAACCCTCATTGCCAAGATTGTGGCCCACTACGGTAGCAAGGTTCAGATGTTTCTGGATGATCAGGAGTACGACGCCGGGTTTAGCCTCGACCTTTTCCGGGCCAACGAAGCCATCAACGCCTACAAACGGCGCTTCATCGCCGAAGTCATCAGCAAGGGTGATACGGAGGAACTGGCCCGGCAGCCCCTGGGGGAGGATTACCGTCAGGGACTGCAGAAACTTTTTTTGACCCTGATGAACTGCAACCAGATCATCCTTTATGACCGTAATATCTCTTTTGACGAAATTGACCCCGAGGTGGATGAGACCCTGGGTGAATTTGCCAGCCGCCTGATTAAGCATTACATGGCCAATTCTAAGCTGGACGTTCACAGCGATCTCACCGTTGTCTTCAAGGGAGACAGCCGGGTGTTGTCGGACCTGAAAATTTTGGCGGAAAACGGCTACGGTGAAGATAAGTTCGGCAACAACATCGTTCTCCCCGCCGCTCTTAGGTACCTCCGTCCCTAAAACGCCCGGTAATTACCCGGGTTTTTTATCCACGGAGCGAAACACTGGGTACGGGCTTGGGTAAGGCCCAGGAAAAGATCAAGCTCCCCGCGCCGAAGGCTGCGGCCAGGCTGAAAAGAACCTCCATTCCCAGGCGTTCCCAGAGCAGACCTCCCCCCATGGCGATAAAAACACTGATCAGGTGATTGATAGATATCCCCGTGGAAAGGGTGGAGGTTAGCTCTTCCCGGGAGGTGTTCAGGCTCCGGGCGTACACCGACCGGGCGGTGCCTACCCCAAAGAGCATGGCATCCATCACGAAGATGACACACACCAGGAGATAAGCCTGGGGCACGGGCAGAAAAAGATGAGAGTAGCCGTAGCCGAAACAGAGAAGGATAAGCCCCGCCGATTCGGCGATCAGTACCTTGCGGTAACCGAACCGGTCGATGAGCCGGCCGAAAACGGGGTTCATGAAGATGTTGAATAAGCTGTAAATGCCGTAAAGCCCGGCGATGACCCCCGTGGAGGCCCCGTATTTCAGGATAAGGACGTAGGGGGCGAAGGTGAGAAAAACCTGTTTCCGGGCTCCGGAAAACGCCTCGAGGATGTAGTACCGGGTGTAGCGCCGGGAGAGAAAAAAACGGTCTCTCCGGACATGGCCTTCTCCTTCAGGCAGGCGCAGGGTGGAAAAAAGTCCCAACACCACAAAGACCGCGCCCAGGGCGAAGACCGCCCGGAAGTAAAATCCCCCGGCCCCGCCGGGAAAGAAGTGGCGGTACCCCAGGTACAGCAGGGTTACCGAGTAAAACCCCAGCACCTGCCCTACATTGCCGGCGGAGCGGGTCAGCCCCAGGGCGAGGCCTTCCCGGCCAGGCAGGGAGGCGTGGATGGCCGTGGCATCCCGGCCCGGCATGATCATGTGTTCCCCGGTACTCCAGACCACCATGAAAAGGATGGGCAGCCACCGGATCGACCCTCCAAAAACCGCCATGCCCGCCAGACCCACCCCGGCCACCCCCAGAGAGATCCTTAAGACCCGGGTCTCGGAAAACCGGTAAAGCAGGGCCAGTATGAAGATCAAGGCCAGACCGGGCAGTTCCCGGAGAAACTCCACCAAGCCCCGTTCGAACCGGGTGATTTTCAAGATTTCGGCGAGAAAGTTATTGAGGCTTCCTCCGAAGAGTCCCGTGGCGGCGCCGAAAACGAACATGCTGAAGAGAAAGGGTTTTATCCGGGCAGACTGAAACACACTGGTCAAGCTTTTCATAGCAACAATTTGTCGTAAAAACCGGTTTTTAACAATACCTTGACTTAGGCGGTGCAATGCCGGAAAATAAGCCCATGACAGGGAGGGACAAAAGATGGTGGATCACGTTTATCCTATTACTCGGAATCCTCGTTTTTCTGAGGTTCTGCGCCCCTCCGCCTTCGGCCCTTCTTTAGGCCGGACCGCCCTGGTTCTGCTGTTTTTTCTTCTCCCTTTGCTCGGCGCCGCAGGGCAGACGTGGCAGCTCCGGGCCTCCCTGGTGGAACTCCCCGGCGGTGTGCTGGTGGACCCCACCCTCCCCAACGGCGTGGGGTTCCGGGGCTTTACCGGATTGACCCTGCTCACCGGTGAGGTGGCCCGGCTTTCCTATCCCGGGGGAGCCTTCTCGGCGTTCTACCATGTGGAGGAGCTGGACGGCGGGGCGGAACGGTTCAGTTTTCGGCTTTCCGACGGACGGATCATGGATCTGGTCCGGGTCCCCGCCGTTCCATCGGGAAGGTACCACTACCTCTACCGGCTTGATCCTGATTTTTTCCAGCCCCCCGCAGAACCTCAGGAGGAAGTTTTAGAAGCCGGCCCGGGAACATCGGCAGTACCGGGAGGCCCTGGTCCTGAACAACCTGAGGCGGGAAATGAAGACCCCGCCGGTGACCATACCGCGGCTCCCAGCGAGCCTTCCGCTGGGGCTCTGCAACAGGTACTCTACGTGGGAACCATGGCCGAAAAGATGTGAACCCCCTAGGCCACTCCGTCGGAGGCGCCGTTCTCCTCCTCCTTTGATCCATCATTCGGCGCGGCTAAAGACTTGGCTGCAATCCGTTCCATCTCTTTTTCATAGAAAAACTTCTCTCCTTCCAGGGGCTTTAGCTCATCGAGCCACACCGCCCGGGGGTTGTCGGCGGCAAAAAACGGTTTGTTCACCCAGAGGGGGTCCCGGCCTTGGATGAACTTCAGCACCATCGCCTTTTTTCCGTTTACCCGGGCGTAGCCGTCCATCAGAATTTTCCCCGGCGACGTGGACATCACCGGTCCCCTAACCGTACGGGCCAAGCCGGAGACGGAACGGTAGGCCTCGGTGTAGATGCTGAAGGCTCGGCGGAGGGGAACACTGAAGTAATCCCGGGGACCCGTATCCCGGGCCACGAACATGTAGTAGGGAACGGCACCGTGGCGGACCTGCCTCTTCCAGAGTTCCCGCCAAATGGCGGCAGAGTCGTTGATGTGGCGGATTATAGGAGCCTGGCAGCGCACCTCCGCCCCGGTGGATCGTATCCGCCGCAGCGCCTCCTGGGCAACCGGGGGGGATAGTTCCCGGGGATGGGAGTAGTGAGACATCAGCGCCAGATGGTAGCCGCCCTTGACGATGTCGTCAAAGAGCCGCAGCAGGTCGCCGGCGTCGCCGTCGCTGGTGAAGCGGTAGGGCCAGAAGGCGGTGTACTTGGTGCCGATCCGGATGCTGGCCAAGTTTCCCGGCCGTTTCTTCAGAAACGGGGCGATGTACTCCCGAAGGCGGGAGGATTTCATACTCAGGGGATCCCCGCCGGTGAAGAGCAGATCGGTGATGCCGGGATGGCGGTCGATGTAGCGGTAGAGAAGTTGAGGATCGGAGCTGGAAAACTTATCTTCCCGGAGACCCATAAACTGGGACCACCGGAAACAGTAGGTGCAGTAGGCGGCGCACATCTGTCCTTCCCGGGGAAAGAAGAGCAGGGTTTCGGCGTATTTATGCTGCATACCTTCCAGCCGGAGTCCGTCTTCCACCGGTACGTTCAGCAATTTCTGCCCCGCCGGGATGGGGTTCAGCTCCCGCTGGATCAGGCTGGCGGTGTCTCTGATCTCCCGCTGTGAGCCTCCCCGG
>CAYYNJ010000114.1:0-2344 GCA_964472775.1 uncultured Spirochaetaceae bacterium | reverse complement strand
TTGGCTTTGCCGCAGGGGCTATGGGTGCATTTATGGTGCTGCCGACTGTAGGGAAACCGCCTCCATCCGGTCCAGCTGATCTGGGGCCAGCATCTCAGGCTGGGGGAAGGTGAGCTGAAAAATGGGATCTGCGGGGATGTTGTTCCAGTCGATAAGCTCATCGAGAATGTAGTTGTTGACCCGGAAGGGCAGGATCCGTGATATGGCCGCCAGCCTCCTCTTATGAAGGGGGTTTAATTTCTCAAATTGAGAAATTTGGGCAATATTGCTCCTGCCGAAGGCGCGGTATTCCATACACCACCTCTCTTTAAAGATACTCATAAAATGGGGGTTGGGTAGGATTATACCATAAAAAAAGGGCCCCCGCCGGGGGCCCTCAAATTGATTCGGATCCTTACAGAAGCAGCTTCTCCAGCTCCTCCACCATGGTTTCGAACTTGGCCAAGGCCTTGTTTACCGGCTCGGGGCGGGACATGTCCACCCCCGCCAGGGCCAGGGATTCCAGGGGATACCGGGAACCTCCGGATTTCAGGAAGGCCAGGTAGGCCTCCCGGGCCTCGGGCCCTTCGGTGAGAACCTTCTCCGCCAGGGTTACCGCGGCGGAAAGGCCGGTGGCGTATTTGTAGACGTAGAAGGCCCGGTAGAAGTGGGGAATCCGCAGCCCCTCCATGTCCGCCTCGGGGGGAAGCTCCACGGCGTCTCCGAAGTACTTGTTCAAAAGCCGCCGGTAGAGGGCCCGGAAAGAGTCCACCGTCAGGGGGGATCCCTCCTCCACTTCTTTGTGACAGAGATGCTCGAACTCGGCGAACATGGTCTGCCGGAATATGGTGGCGATGATATCGTCCACCTGCTTTCCCAGGAGGTAGGCTTTCATGGCATCGTTGTCCGCCCGGTCCATCAGGTACTTGGCCACCAGCTGCTCGTTGAAGGTGGAGGCCACCTCCGCTTCGAAGATGGTGTAGTCGTAGTTCTGGAAGGAATTGCTCTTGACGCTGTAGTAGGAGTGCATGGAATGGCCCCCTTCGTGGGCCAGGGTGAAGAGGTTGCGGAGTACCTCGGGCTTGTAGTTCATCAGGATGTAGGGTTCCCCGTTGTAAGAGCCGGCGGAAAAAGCGCCGGACCGCTTGCCCTTATTCTCGTACCGGTCCACCCAGCGGCCCAGGAGTCCTTCCCTCAGAACCTTGCGGTATTCGTCTCCCAGGGGTTCCAGGGCGGCATCGATCACTTCCACCGCCTCTTCGTAGCTATGGTGAACCTTGATGTCCCCCACCAGGGGAGTGTAGACGTCCCAATGGGCCAGCTTATCCAGCCCCAGGATGCGGCGGCGCAGGTCGTAGTACCGGTGGAGTTTCGGTAGGTTCGCCCCCACGCTGCTTAAGAGGTTGTCGTAGACCTCTTCGGGGACCTTGTCGGGAAAAAGCGCCTTAGCCCGGGCGGAGGGGTATTTCCTGACCCGGCTCTTATAAACATCCAGATGGATCGATCCGGCGTAGAGGGCGGCCAGGGTGTTTTTGTGCTGCTCGAATCCCTGGTAAAACTGGCGGTATGCCTTCTCTCTTACCGTCCGGTCGGGGTCGATCATCAAGAGCGAGAAGGTAGATTGGGTCAGGGGAACCTCGCCGTCGGAGGTCTCGATGGTGCCAAACTCCATATCCACGTTGGTCAGGGCGGAAAAGCCCTTATCGGCGGTCTGATTGGCCTCGGCTTGCAGGGCCAAAAGCCGCTCCTCCCCCTCGGAGAGGACGTAGGGTTTGAACCGCAGCAGCTTCTCTAAGGAAATCCGGTGTTCCGCCAGCCCGGGGGAGGCGAGGAACTGCTTCATGGTTTCTTCGGGGATGGCCTGAATCTCTGGAGTCTGATAGCTGGCGGCGGCGTTGGCCTGGGAGGCGGCTCCCATGTACCGGGAAAACCGGCCCTGGGCCTCGGAGCTCCCTTCGTCTTCACTGACCCGCAGGTGGGCGTAGTAGGCCAGTCTCTCGCCTTTCATTTCCAGCTCCACCATGAAATCGAGGCAGCGCTTCAAGGTTTCCGCCGACTCTCCCAGGGTACCCTTGAAGGTTTCTATCCGGGGAATCATCTTCGTAAAGGCTTTTAGATCCTCCTCCCAGGCGCCTTCGTCGGGATAGAGGGCCGAAAGATCCCATTTATCCCCTTCGGCGACTTCGCTGCGCAGGGGTATTTTTTTTGATGCCATGATTATCTCCTCATTTACTTTATTGCCTGTCTGTCAGTTCCCTAGGGGGACACCGGTTTATCTTCCAGGAGCCGGGCCATTCTTGCTCCCGCTTTGCCCCGGTGGCTGATGCGGTTTTTCTCTTCCGCTGGTAGTTCGGCCATGGTTTTT
>CAYYNJ010000113.1:4362-8684 GCA_964472775.1 uncultured Spirochaetaceae bacterium | reverse complement strand
CAGTGCGGCATAAATACCAGCAAAATCAACCGCCTGATCAAAATCGACGGCTTCCCGGCTGGTATGGGCCACCTCAAGCTTTCCGGGCCCGTAAACAAGGACGGGTATCTTGCCATAGGAACTGAGCAGCCCCGCATCGGTCCACGCCTTAAAGGAAGATAAGTCGGGGATCACTCCGGTGACCTCTTCCGCCGCCGAAAGGGCCGCCCTAACCAGAGGATGATTCGCATCGGTCTCAAATCCTTCATGAATAAAGTCTCCCGGCATGATACTTTTTTCCATCACCGACAACTCACAGGAAAAATCGGGATCCTCTTCCTTCAACCCCTCCAGCAGATTCTCCAGTTCCCTCACCACATCCCGATAATCTTCCCCCGGAATCCAGCGGCGGTCTATTTGAAGAACACACTCCCCCGCCACGGTGCTGGGCTGAAAGCCCCCCTGAATAAACCCGTAATTGAGGGTGGAAACCCCCACCACCGGGTGGATCCGCCGGGCCAGGGCGGGAACAAGATCCCTTTCCATCCGCTGAATCAGGCGTGCGGCCTGGCGGATGGCGTTAATCCCCTTTTCCTGCTCCCCGCCGTGAACCGCCCTTCCGTGAATCCGGAATTCAAACCACTGAAGCCCCTTGTGTCCCAGGGCAATCTGCCCGTTCATGGGCTCCCCCACCACCGCCCCGTCGGCGGTTAGGCCCTGCCTCAGGAGGGCGCAGGTGCCTTCGCTGGTCATCTCCTCATCGATGACCCCGGTAAAGATCACGTCTCCCGCCAGGGAAATATTCAGCTCTTTGAGCCGGCTCATGGCCATCATCATACAGGCCAAAGGCCCCTTCATATCCGAACTTCCCCGGCCATGGAGAAATGACCCTTCCCGCCGGGGGATCAAAGCCTCCGCCATGTCGTAGGGAGGCACCGTATCCAGATGGCCGTTCAGCATCAGGGTCTTCCCCCCGCCGCTGCCCCGGAGCCGGGCCACCACGTTACACCGGCCCTCCAGCACCGGAATTAGTTCCACCTCCATACCCCGGGCACTGAAGAAATCCCGGATGTACTGCGCCACCGCCGTTTCCTGCCGGGGCAGCCCCGGATAGCTGGGAATGCGGATCAGGTCCTCAAGAACACGGCACAGCTCCTCTTTCGAAGGGCGAAGGCGGTCAGCTTCCATTAACACCCCCGTAACACTCCCCATGTGTTCACATAGTGAACTCTTGTTCTTATAGTGAACGGGTAATTATATAACTGTTTCGGTAAGGACGCAATTTTTTTTTGGCAACCCGGCAACCCGGGCAACCCGGGGGACCACCGGACCCGGTAAAAATCAGGGAATGTAACGACTCAGCTCGGCCGCCTTTTGCTGAAGCAAGGTGAGACATTTTTTTACTTTATCTTCCAGATCGACCCCTTTTATGAATGCCACGGCGATGCAAGCTTTCACGTTTCCCCTTTCATCACGAACCGGAACCCCCACGCCGAAGGCGGAAGGGTTGTAGGATTCGCCGTCGCTTATCACGTACCCCTGTTCCCGAATTTTTCCATACTCTTCAAGGATCTCTTCCACCCCCGTCAGGGTATTCGGAAAAAGCTTTTTAAAGCTTTTTCCCTCCAGAAGCTTACGGACCTCACGCTGATCGTGGTAGGCCATCAAACATTTACCGTAACAGCCCCGGTTCATGGGGTAGAGAGAACCGGGCTGGGCGTTCATCTTATAGGGCTGCTGCATTTCCACCTCAAAGAGGGAGATAATATTTTCCCCGTCCCGGATGGCCAATCCCGCAGACTCGCGAACTGCGTCGGAAATCTCCTGAAGAACAGACAGAATCTCATGTTTGAAGCTGTAGTTGTTGATGTAGGCGTTGCCGATGTGATAAATCATGGGCCCCACCTTGAATTTTTTCGATACCCCATCCTGAATAACCGCATCTCCCCCGGAGAGGGTGGTAAGAATCCGGTAGACCGTGGTCCTGTTCAGCCCCGTGACGTTGCTGATCTCCGAGGCGGTATATTCATAGGGTTTTTCACCCAGCAGACGCAGAATCATCATGGCCTTCTGCAGGTTCGAAAGTTTGTCGTCCATAGAATGTCAATCTACCATGCGGAAAGAAATTGCGATACACAGAATCCGAGCTCGGCTACGTTATAGCCCCCCTCTTGAACGATGAGGGCGGGAACCTTCAATTCCTGAATGATTTTTCCCATCCGGCGGAAAGAGTCCACCTCCAGCAGGAAGGTCCCAAGAGGATCCCCTCTGAAGGTATCGGTTCCCAGCGAAACAACCAGATATTCCGGCAAGAAAGCGGTGATTCTGTTTAAGGCCGCATCCAGGGCCTTCAGATAACCCTTCTCATCGCATCCGCCAGGCAGAGGCAGGTTCAAATTACATCCTTCTCCGGCCCCTGTTCCGGTTTCATCGGCGCTTCCCCAGAAGAAGGGGAATTCATCCCGGGGATTCCTGTGCAGTGAAGCATAGAAAACCGTATCGGAATGGTAAAATATATCCTGGGTACCGTTCCCATGGTGATAGTCCAAATCCAAGATGGCCACCCTGCCCTTCCGCTCCCGCTGAAGCCGGTCCGCCGCCAGGGCGGCGTTGTTCAGAAAACAGAAACCGCCGTAATAGTCCGCCCCTGCGTGATGCCCCGGCGGGCGGCACAGAACATAAGCCGCCGGATCCCCGGCTATAAGTAGTTCAGCCCCGGTCAACGCGCCGTCGGCGGAGGAACAAGCCGCCTGAAAGGTCCCGCTCACTATTGGGCTGCTGGTATCAAAGCAGAAGTATCCCGCCAGCTTCTCCGGTTTAACTAGATGCCCGATACTGCCCCGGGAGGCGAAAGTATCGGGAATGACACCGCCGGGGTCGCCGCCCTCCTCCACCCAGGCATCGTAAACCGCTTCCAGGAATTTCAAATACTCCCCCGAATGGATTCGCCGCAGGGCATCCCTGCCGTGGGATGAAGGAGCCATAAAAGGAAACCCCGCCTTTTCAAGAATATCCTTGATATTTTCTACCCGTGCGGGGGTTTCAGGAATCTCATGCCGCCCGCCGTTGGTGAACTTGTATCGGGGATTATGGAGTCTTTGGCTGTCAGAGTAAATTACTTTCATCTCTCCTATCTTAGCGCAGGTTCTGCGGAGATAACAGCGGATTTTTTCCTCTCAGCACCTTCCGAATGATAAACCCCTGAACCCTCTTTATGATAGGATATGGGGGAGGCTTGTCTTATCGGGGATTTCCTGTGGCAGAGTCCTCCGATGGAATAATCAATGGCAGGGAATCCATGGAATTAGTAAAAGCAACAGGGGTAAGTTTACACACCGGCTTGAAAGACCTCCTGAAAAACATCAGTTTTCGGCTTCTGGAAAATCACAAATACGGTCTCATCGGCGTCAACGGCAGCGGAAAGACAACCCTTATCCGGCTCATCCTGAAAGAAATCGAACCCGATGGAGGGAGCCTGTACATTAAACCGGATCTTAAGATAGGCTACCTGCCGCAGCAACCGGGTTATCAGAAAAATCAAACCCTGAAGGACATCCTCATCGAAGAACTAACTCCTCTGTTTACCCAAATGGAAGAGTTAGAAAGCGCCATGGCCGATCCGTCCGCCGCCGGGGATGAAGGCCGGCTGGAAAAAACTCTGACCGAGTACCAGCGGGTGTCGGAAGAGTTTGAGAATAAAGGCGGATACCAAGCCCAGGAGCGGGGAGAAACCCTGTTGCGCCGGCTGGGAATGGATAATCCCCTTTCCCAGACCATGGGTTCCTTGAGCGGCGGGGAAAGAAGCCTGGTATTCTTTGCCCGGGCCCTGTTGTCTCAGCCGGATCTTCTCATTCTGGATGAACCGGGTAACCACCTCGACTATCTGGGCCTGGCCTGGCTGGAAAACTTTCTGGCAGGATACCCTGGAACGGTACTCATCATCAGCCATAACCGCTATCTGTTAGAAAAATGCTGCACCACCCTTTTTGACCTGGAAAACGGCGGGCTCACCGAATTTACGGGAACCTATTCGAATCTTCGTACCGTAAAATTCCGCCAGGCCCTGATAGAACAGGATGCCTTCGAAGCCAGCAAAAAACTTCAGGAAAAACTGGTGAAGCGGATCAAGGAGCTGCAGAGCATCGCCATGAGTCAGTACAATCCCCCCGCCACGGTGATGAGTCAGCTCGGGGCCGCCCAGGCTAAACTGGAGGCGGAAAAAAAGAGAAACCTGGAGCGGCCCCGCCTTGATGAAAGTGTGACAAAACTGGATTTTGGCGAGGAGCTGTCCCGATCCGCCAACGCATTGGGAGTGTGACTGCTGCGGAGGCTTGTATGATGGC
>CAYYNJ010000113.1:0-4352 GCA_964472775.1 uncultured Spirochaetaceae bacterium | reverse complement strand
GCATTGGAAGTAAAGGATTTTGACTACGGTTTTGAGAACAAGGTTCTCTTCAAAGGGGCTTCCCTGAAAATTCACTGCCGTGAGAAGGTGGCCCTGGTGGGGCCCAACGGCAGCGGCAAGTCGACCTTCCTGAAGGTTCTTTTGGAAGAAGGAGATTGGTATTCCGGCGGCAAACTGCGGCTGGGACCCAGCCAGAAGGTGGGCTACCTCTCCCAGGTGCCCGATTTTACCCCGGACGCCGTTACCATCGAAGATGAAATCCGCAGCTGGGGGGCTTTGTCCCGAGACGGTGCCTTTGCCCTGGCAAAACACTTTTCTTTCTCCTACGAAGACCTGGAAAAGCCCCTGGAGGTTCTTTCCGGAGGAGAGGTAAACCGGCTTCAGCTGGCCCGGCTCATGTATTTGAAAACCAACTTTCTCATCCTGGACGAACCCACCAACCATATGGATATTCAGAGCCGGGAAATGATAGAAGAGGCCGTAGAAAAATTCCCCGGTACCGTCCTGGTGGTATCCCACGACCGCTATTTTCTGGATCACTTGGTGGACCGGGTTGTGGAGATTGAAGATGGCAGATTTAATTCTTACCCGGGGAATTTCTCTGAATACTTCAATACCAAATACCCCACCCTTCCCCGGTTAAGCGGTGATGTGGCACGCCGGGGCAGGGAACGCCGGGAACCCAAAGGCAATGCCGCCGACAAAGCCTCGACGGGAACAACCGCCGATCAGGTCGCCGTCGTGGAACGGCGGATTCAAGAGGCGGAAAACGAAAAATCCCGGCTTGAAAAAGAATTGAAGGCGGCCTACGAATCAAAGAACCGCAAAGAGGGGCTGCACATCGCCGCCCAGTTGGATAAACTGGCGGGCAGGCTGGAGAAGCTCTATAAGCAGTGGGAAGGGCTGGGATAGCCGACATCGAAGCCGGCGCTTTTGCTTATATTCCAGTTATTAAAAAATCTATTGCAGATAGTATTTGATTTCTTTCAGATAAACATTCACAAATTGGTGAGCCAATCTGATTAATTGGAATACCAGCCATCTGTTGTGATAATAATATGTATTCTTTATTTTTAATTTCTATTATTGGATTTAAATTCTTAATAATTCCTTTGAAGAATTTTTCTTTTACAGCCAAGGGAATCACAATTTTAGTTTCAAGATCAGATAACAATGTTGACTGTACATCTATCAAATACGGATAAATCTTTCTTGATTTCTCATTTAAATTTTCATATACATGATATTGAGACATCAAAACATCCTTATTTCATCACTAAAAAGACCCAATTCTTCGATAGTATTATTATAGTTTACTATTGCTTGCTTATTTTCTTCTTTCCAAAGATCTACTTTTTTTGCCTTAAGGGCGTCAGCTAGTGCACTTTCAAGAGTAGCTGATAAATTTATCTTATAATCTTTTGCTTGAGTTAATAAATCACTATTTACAGTCAAATTTGTAGGCTTTTTTGGTGCGTTAATATTATATAAGGTAGACATAGAATACCTCCATTTATACATATAATATATGCGCATAAGTTATATTTGTCAAGAATTACTGCAATTAGATGCTGTATAAGCAAATAGTCTTATCTTTTCCAGGGCGCTACTGTGTAAAGTCAAGGTTTTTATAAAACAGCTCATAGAGTCTGGCCAACAACGTTTTAACCTGCGAGCCATTAAATGGTGTGATTCTTGCCCAGCGAATGCCGGATCAAAGATGCGTAACATAGGCGAGTCAGCTTGAACTCGTTGTTAGCTGAATTTTTTTATTCCTAAAACCAACAGAATTCCATCCTCAATCTGGCTAATTAAAGAGTTACTAATCTTGGAAATTCTCTCAATTAGTCTTTGCTTATCCATCGCATTAATCTGAGAAACAACCAAAACAGAATCTTTTGAAAGATTAGTTAATTCCTTTTCAAAAAGTACATTTCCTGGAGCAAATTCTAAGTTCAGATTGGTAGAAAACGGCATCACTATTACTGTGTTAATTTTGCTTTTATTAAAATCGTCGCTTTGAATAATTAAAACAGGCCTTTTAAAACCTGATTCACTACCAAATGGAACTCCAAAATCTGCCCACCAAATTTCACCACGTATCATTTTTTGTTAAATTCCTCATGGCTTCAATTCCAGGATTTAGGTTTTCTTCATCAAATATATTCAGTCTTGAATAAACACTATTTAATTTTTCGGTGATATTTTCTCTTTTGTGATGTTCTATAAATTCTTCAAGTGCTCTTGCAAAAAGCTGACTTCTTGGTATTCCCATAGATTGAGCTGTCTTTTCTGCTTCACTATATAATGAATCTGGTAGCGATACTGCGGTCTTCATATACATAGTATAACTTCGGTATAACCCAATGTCAATTCTATTTTTTTTCACATTCTAAGCTTTTTCTTATTCCAGCACGAAACGTCCAGCTAACGCTTTACATTCCGCCCATGGGAAGACGGGGTGTGAGCAAGGATCTGGTATTGGTGGCCACCCGGGCCCCCCTGCCGGGACAGTCTTTAAAGGGGTTTCTTCTACGGGAGAAGCGGGCCCTGCAGGTGGCCCTGGTACACGACGGCGCCGAGGCGCTGGATTTCATCCTGGAGTGTAAGCCGGGACTTGTGATTATGGACCCCTACCTTCCCACCATGAGCGGGGCGGCCATTTTGGAGGAGCTTCACCGAAAGAACCTGCACCCGCCGGTGATCTGTTTCTGCACCAACCGGGACCTGATAAAAGAGGTGGACCTGGCCAAGCGGGGATCCCGGGGGATCATCGACTACGCCATGGACATCGAGGAGGTTCACAAGATTATCACCCGGGTGCTCCAGGGCCGGCGGGCCTACCCCGAGGAGGTGGAGGAGTGCCTGGATAGCCGGGACTATGAGTTTAACAGGCGCAAGTACACCCCCATCACCCGGCGGCAGGTGGAGGTGATGCACCTCACCGCCGAGGGCCTTTCCAACGCCGAGATAGCCTACCGGCTTTCGATCTGCGAGAAGACCGTGGAGAAGCATAAAACCCACCTTAAAGAGAAGCTGGGGCTGGAGAGCTCTTTGGCCATCGCCCTCTACGCCCTGACCCATAACTACATAGAAGGAAGGAGGGACAGTGTTAATTAAGTGTCTGGAACGGGAAAACAAGCAAATCTGCACCGACCGGCGGGGGGCCGCCCGGGTCTTTACTGACTGGCATCTTCTTACCCCCCGGGGGGAGCTCAAGGAAGCGGTGGCGGTCTACTGGGGGGGCCCCTTCTTCAAGGGCCCGGGGCTTATCAAACCGGAAACCCGGGGCATCCCCTGGGTGTTCTCCACCTTCGACGAGGACAGGGACGAGGAGAGGATCGACCCGGCGGGGTGGATGCTGGATAACTACCGGAAAAACCCCGTGGTGCTCTGGTCGCACGACAGCCGGATCCCCGCCGTCTGCTACGCCGAGGACACGGCGGGGAGGGACCTTTCGGTAAGCGGCCGTGTGGGGTTCAACTAAAAGTAGGTGGACCTCTTCGGCTGGGGGATCGGGCAGAGGGTGGCCGCCGGGGCCATCAGGGCCGGCAGCGTGGGCTTTCTGGTTCACAAGGTGGAGATACAGGAAAACGGAGGGGAAAGCACCCTGATCTTCAGGGCCCAGGAGCTTTTAGAGTTTTCCCTCTGCAACGTGCCCTCCAACCCCTACGCCCTGCACCAGGACGAGGGTACCCGGCAGGTACCCCTTCCCCCCCTGCCGGAAGGCACCGGGGAGGGGGAAATCAAACGGTTCTGGCAATCGATTATCCAGGGCTGAAGGTAAAGAAACAAGGAGGTAGAGAAGATTGATTAACCTTGCAAAGCTCAAAGAGCTCTTAGAAAAGATGAGGCGGATCGAGGCGGGGGGATTCCCCGACGAAGACCAGGCCAAGGCGTACTTCCTGGAAAAAGAAGAGATCTTAGATGAGATGGGAAAGGCCCTGGAAGAACTCACTGGCGCCCAGACCCAGGAAATGGAACGCGACCCGTCCGTTTTCCTCTACGGACTCGACGTCTCGGACCACAAACGCATTTTCGGTTCCACAGCGGACATCGTGGAAAAATTCGGCCCCGAGCGGTGTTTCATCACCCCCACGGCCGAGGATTCCATGGCCGGATTCGGCCTCGGCGCGGCCATGTGCGGCATGCGCCCGGTACACATCCACATCCGTGTGGACTTCATGCTCCTGACCATGAACCAGCTCGCAGACCTCACCCCTGGAACGGGAGGCATTGACATAATGGCCGCCACCGACATACAAGCCAACATGATCGACCGATCCGTTATAATCCCAGTCAAAACATAAGATATCACCGGTCTTGATGTCCGATGACTTGACGGCTGTACC